>QWQH01000015.1 GCA_003670915.1 Planctomycetota bacterium
CGAAGTATTCGGCAGCAGCTCCCCAGGGGCTCGCCTCACGCTGGAATCCTTTGCCGAGTGGACCACGCCTCGGGCCTGGGATCTGTTCAGTTTGTGGCCCGCCCTCTTTGCAAACAACCCGTAGCCACCAGTCGACCACACATGCCAACCGGAAGCATTCCTCCCATGGGGAGCGTTGCTGTGACGATGTCCATGTGGCTCACGCCCCGGGCTTCTGGGCCAGAAGAGGACCGAGCACAATCGACTCACCCAGCCTTCCAATAGCCGCATGATCTGCCGCAGTGAGCTTCGTGCCACTTGCACGGGATAAGGCTAGACGACACCAACAGTCGGCGATGGAAATCGCCGACTCGTCCCCGCGGGCATCTGCATGGTGAGCCACGGCCAGCACGCTGAGTAAATCTCGCATCTCGGCAGAGAGTGCGCCGATTTCTAGTTGCCGAGAAGCTGCCCCCCTGCCATGCCGGCGAAGGAAACGATCCATCCGAATCGCAAGCCGTGCCAGCAAACGCCTGGCCTCACGGGCAAACGTTCTGAGCGACTCATCCAGAATTGAGTTGTCTTGCCCACCGCCACTATATCCCAGCCGCCCTGCTCGCCACATAAGCCATCCCGCGGCGCGGCTCACAGCCGACGCACCAGAGTGTGCCGTCGCCAGCGGATGGTGTTTGCAAAGCCCCTTGAACAGGGCCAGACCTAGGAGGTCGCTCTCTCCCTCGTACACCGTCACAGCCAGATGATCGTGCAGCGAATCGCCCAGCGGATGACCGACCAGAAATGAACGGCCCCCGTGGATGCCCAGCGCGTCGATGGCCGCTTCGCGGACGCACTGGCTGGCCACAATCTTGGCCGTGATCGCCTCCCACTCGCCAGTCTGCCCATTATCGATGCTCTGGGCGGCCCACGCAGCCAAGCTGTCACAGGCCAGAGCACTTGCGGCAATCCTAGCCAGCCTGCCCTGTACCAATTGCCGAGAACCGATCGGCGCAGACCACGTGTGTCGCTTGATCGCGTGATCCCTCGCTCCAGCCAGCAGGATGCGGAGTGTGCCGGCGGCCTGGGCGGCGAGCGTGACGCGGCCGCGGTTGAGGCCATGCCACACAATCTGCATGCCATCGGCAGGACTGCCGTTGGACATCGGCACGAGCAGGTCGGAAGCGTGCACTTCAAAGCGATCGAACTCGATCGCTGCATTGTGGGCGTGCTTGAGTGGATGGAGGGCGTAGCCCCGGAGCCGAAACGTCGCGGTGTCTGTTTCCGGCAAACGTACAAGCACGACGCTCGCATGGCCATCCAGCAGTGCCAAGAGCTTGACCATCCGGCCATACGTGGCCCCGGTAATAAACATCTTCGTCCCAGAGAGAAACAACCGTCCGTCCCTGCGAGCGATCGTCGTGCGAATCCTGCTCAGATCGCAACCAGCATCTGGCTCGGTGGCTCCAAAGATTGAGAGCGGGCTGCCCTGGGCCAGCCCAGGCAGATAACGCAACCGCTGCTCCGCCGATCCAAATGCCACCAGCGCAGAGACCGCACCGATCGACGAGTGCACCGAGAGCATGCCGGCAGCCGTCGGCGCATTGGCTGCCATCCGAGTGATCGCGTGCACCAATTCCAAAAGACTGCAGCCAGACCCACCAAAGGCCTCCGGCACAGCCAACCCCCAGAAGCCTGTGCCTCCCAGCGATTCCTCGGCCACAAGCGAGAACAGCCCTTGCTGCAACTCTGGCGCGTCGTCCAGCGGTGCACGCAATGCGGCCGATTGCTCGGGCAGCGATTCATAGAGCCGTCGCGTGGCACGGAGGTGATCGATCTCGCGATCTGCCTGGTCCATCACGCCGACAATCGCGTCGCGAGGTGCTTCGGCAGCGTGTGCCGCCGCCTCGGCAAATCCATCCTCACACACACTGCCGCCTCGCCACACGCTCGTAGCAACCCACCCTGGACGGTCTGTGCGACTACCCTTGCCAGGAATTGGTTGCAAGCCGCGGGGCTGTCCGTGTTTTCCTGGCAATACTTTCTGCCCGCCAGAGTGCTTGGCACTCGCCGACAGAGCCACCAATGCTGGATCGCTGGACTCATCGGCGCCACAGGCCGTCGGACGCATGCCGACGATTGCCATCCACGCTGGGCGCGGCAGCGAGGCTGCCGCATCGGTCACCCAGCGAAAGTGTTCGGCAATGGCGCGGCGCTGGAGCTTCAACGATGAGGTTGCCTCACCTCGCGAGGTTTCGAAAGGCCGCCCAATGAGAACGGCCCGTCGTACACGCCACGCACGAGGAAGATTCTGCTGGCACCGTGCGATGCGCCGTCCCAACCATGCCAGCACGCGAGGGTGGGTCATCGCCTGCCGACGGCCCAAGACCCGCACGCCCATTCGCCGCATCGCAGTTCGCAACACGTGAGGATCTGGCACAACGAGTGCCACCGGCCACGGCAATCCATCTCCCAACACGCACACCTGCGCCACAGCGGAATCTTCGGCAATCGCTCGTTCCACTTCGGATGGCGGCAGTTTGACTCCCGAAGCCAGCACCAATGTGTCGACCAACCGGCCGGTGATACGCACGTGCCCGTGCGTATCGATCTCTGCCAAATCGCCAGTAGCCAACCAGTCAGCATGCCCACCCGAGCCATGCATGGCAGAGGAACGGCCTGACTCAAACGGATCTGCGGACGCGTCTGAATTCTGCTCGGGGTTGATCACGCCGATGGCACGGCTGGGGGTGCGCACAAGCAACTGGCCGATGGTGTGGGGACGCGAGTCAATCGAGACTTCCACGCCCGCAAGCGGCGGGCCCACGGTCCCTCTTCGCGCGTTCCTCGGGGTTGAAAGCGTGACAACAGGCCCTGCCTCAGCCAGCCCATACCCCTGCACAAGTGGCACGCCCAGAGATTCAAAGACGTCGATCGTTCGCTGCCGCAGCGGCGCGCCTCCCGACACGCACACGCGCACGCGGCCGCCAATCGCCGTGGCGAGATCTGGAATCGCTTTGGATTGCACGGCCCGTTCCAGACGTTCAAAGAATGCCGGCACGCCCAGAATAACCGTGGGTGGCAATGCAGAGCAGGCTTCTCTTATGCGCCGCCGGTCTGTCACAACGCTCAAACAAGCGCCTCGCAAGATCGCAGTGGCCAGATCACCGGTATACGAAAGGCTATGGCTCATCGGCAGCCACGACAAACGCACATCGGCAGCGTCGTCCAGAAATAATTCGGCCGCAGCCAAGCTGTTGGCAGCCAAAGCCCGCTGGCAATGCAGCACGCCATGCGGTCGACCGGTTGTGCCAGACGAGAGAAAAATGACCGCGCAGGCATCGGGGTCGCAGGCGATTGCACGTTGCTGCACATCCGCTCGCAAGGCCTGCCGATCGGCGAGCAACGTGCGCCAGTCGTCGGCCCAGAAGCCATGCGTGGCATCCCTCGGGCGCACAAGCCTCTCGACTCGCCGATCGATCTGAATCGTCTCGGCAGGCACGTCTCGCAACTGCATGCGTGCACCAGCGCCGGTGTACACAATACCCTTTGGCTTGAGCCAACCCAGTTGTTCTCGCTGTTCGTCGAGCGAGGCATCTGCGTGCAAGCCCACAGACACTATGCCGGAGAGCAGGCAGGCTAGATGGGTCACAATCCAATCCACCGAGTGCGCCCCGACGTGCGCCATTCGCTGGCCTCGCAGAAGCCCTACTGATTCGAACTGGCGGGCTTGGGCGACTGCTGCTGCGATCACCTCGCCCCACGTCCATTCACACGGCAATCCCAGGTTCGACTGGCTCCCTAGGTTCGACTGGCTCCCCAGGACATCCACCACCGCACGATGGTCGAACGCGTCATCCAGCCGCGCCAGCAAAAGATCCACCAACGATTCCACGGCTGGCCCGCCATGGTCGGGCAGGCCATCCAGCCGCGCTTGTGCGCGTGCCGAAGCCGTTGTGAGCGTCATGGTTCCACCCGTTCAAAAAGCACGGCAATCCCCTGGCCCAAGCCGATACACATCGTGGCAAGGCCGAGTCTTGCGTGCATGTCTCCCATGGCGTGAATCAGCGTTGTGGCAATCCGTGCGCCGCTGGCGCCTAGCGGATGTCCGATCGCCAGCGAACCGCCCCGCACGTTCACCTTCGCCGGATCAACGCCCAACTCCTGGATGCAATAGATCGCCTGTGCGGCAAATGCTTCGTTGATTTCAATCAGATCGATGTCTTCGATCGCAATGCCGGCTCTCTCGAGCAGTTTGCGTGTTGCGGGCACGGGCCCCGTGCCCATCATCGCTGGCGGCACACCGATCACGGCAGTGGCCACCACTCGTACCAGCGGCACAAGCCCTTGCCGCATCGCCTCCGCCTGCGACATTACAACCAATGCCGCAGCCCCATCGCTCAACGGTGCGCTTGTGGCTGCTGTGATCGTGCCCAGTTTCGGGAGAAACACAGGTCCCAGTGACGCCATTGCCGCCAGGCTTGCATCTCGCCGAATCGACTGGTCGTCGATTGCCTCAACGAGGCCACCAACCTCGTCGTGGCCGATGGTCGAAACGATCTCGTTCTCAAAAAGTCCGTCGTCGGCAGCCTGCGCGGCCTTCCGATGGCTGTCGACCGCATAGACCTCCTGCATCTTCCGCGAGATGCCTTGCGTGGCTGCCAGATGCTCCGCCGTCATCCCCATCGAGAGCATGCCGCGGCTGGATCTGGCACATGCCTGCGGATGTATGTCGATCGCAGAATCCATCGGTAAGTGATGCATGTGCTCCACACCCCCCACCACCTGCACATTTTCCGCGCCTGCGGAAATCGAATGGCATGCCTGCGCCAGAGATTGAAGTCCTGAACCGCAGAGCCTGTTGACAGTCGTGCCAGCCACCGACAGCGGCAAGCCCGCGAGCAACGCTACGATTCTGGCCACATTCCCACCCAGTTCGCCTCGCTGCTGGGTCGCCCCAAACACCACGTCCTCGATTATTGTTGGATCGACTCCACTCCTGTCGACCACGCTTTTTACAACGGCGGCAGCCAGTGCATCGCCTCGCACCAAGCGAAACAGTCCTCGCTCTGGATGCGAGCGGCCGATGGCCGTGCGGCAGCACGCCACAACGACAGGCACTCGCTCGGCAGCCATCTGCAAAGCGGTTTGGACGGACGAGTGACTCGTGGCGTTCATTCGGTAAACCTCGTACCGCAGCGAGCCATCTCCGCCAGCTGCGGTGTTGGATGCATCCGTATGCCGAGATCAGCAAGCGGTTCTAGCCGATGCACAATCTCAGCAGCACCGAGCGAATCTGCCCAGGCGAGCACGCCCCCTCGAAACGCAGGAAACCCCAGTCCGTGAATCACGGCCAAATCGATGTCGCGGCCGTCCCGCACAATGCCCTCGTCGAGCGCGCGGATGGCCTCCAAAACAATTGGCAGAAAGAGACGATCCGTCATTGTGGCATCACTCATCTGACGGGCTGGCAAAGCATACGGCACGATGAGTGCCGCTACGCCATCGTCTGGTCGCTCGATCTTTGCCCGCTGGCCTCCTGAATCACTGTATTCATAGAAGCCCGCACCGCTCTTGCGGCCAAGCCGGCCAGAACGCACCATCGCCGGAATCACCGGCGACGCATCGAACCGGTCGCCGTAGGCGTCGTTGAGCACAAGCCCTGCATAAAACGCCGTGTCGAGACCGATCATGTCGTAGAGTTCCAGTGGCCCCATCGGCATGCCAAAGGCCCTCGCTACTCGATCAATCCGCTTCGCGTCGCCACCCTCGCGCAACATCTCCACCGACTCGTAGAGATAGGGCATGAGGAGTCGGTTCACCAAAAACCCAGGGCTGTCGTGCACCACAATTGGACACTTCCCGAGTCGCTTGGCATGAGCCACGGCAATCGCGATCGTGCGATCGCTCGTGGCGGGGCCTCGCACCACTTCCACAAGCGTCATACGCCGTACCGGATTAAAAAAATGGAGGCCGCAGAAACGGGTGGGATCTTCGAGCGCTTCTGCGAGCTTCGCGATTGGGTTGGTGGAGGTGTTGGTGGCGATCACGGTATCCGGTCCGACGACTTGCTCGATGCTGGCAAGCACCTGACGTTTGGCATCTATCCGCTCAAGGACGCTCTCGATCACTAGATCGGCATCGGCCATTGCCGCTGCCTGCGTGGAGCAGCGGAGCTGACCGGCTAGCAATAAGGCTCGGGCAGGATCGCTGCATTTGGTTGCCCGGTTCCAAGCAGCCTCGTCCAGAATTCCCTCCACGCTCCGTGTCAGGGATTCCGATTGCACATCCACAAGCGTCACTGTAAGCCCCGCACGGAGGTGACTCGCCGCGATGCCCGCCCCCATAATCCCAGCACCCACCACCGCAGGCCTTCTGTCGACAGGGCTCTGGGCAGGCCCTCTGTCGGCGGGGTTGTCTGGCGTGCCAACTCCGGTATCGCGCCGATTTCGCTCGCCCAATCGAAACACACGCACCAGTTGGTGGGCAATTGTTGATTGTGCCAGCTTTGCAAATGCCGCCCCCTCAATCCGCCCTGCCTCATGTGCATTTTTGTCGGCACAGGAAAGAATCGTCTGCAAAATCATTGGCGGCGCTGGGTAATGGCCGCCGGTACGTCCGAGGATCACTGCAGCAGAGGTTGCCTCGAAAAAATCGCGCTCGTTCGGGTCGAGGTCGATCTCACTGGCCTGCCGTTGGCGTCGCTCGAGATACCCGCGTGTTGGCAACTGCATGGCAATCATTCGCCGTGCCGACTCCATGGCCTGTGGTGCCGCCACGCACGCATCCACGATGCCAATCTTTGCCGCGGACGTGCCGTCAATATTTTCGCCCGACGCAATCATCTCCACTGCGGGTCCAATTCCGATTAAACGCGCCAAGCGTACCGTGCCGCCCCATCCCGGCAGCAGCCCAAGTTTCACTTCTGGAAAGCCCAGCATGGTATGAGCTTCGTTCGTGGCGATCCGAAAATCGCACGCCAACGCCAACTCAAGACCGCCGCCGAGACAGACGCCGTCGATCACGGCAACGCTGGGCCACGGCCTCGACGAAAGCCGGCCAAAGAGCAGGCGGCCCGCATCACAAATCCTTTCGATCTCCGGCCCGGTTGACCGCTGCAGCATTTCGATCCGGGCCATATCCGCGCCGGCGAAGAATGATCCCTCTCGGGACGATGCCACCACCAACCCCTGCGGTTCCGGACCTGAGTCGATCTCGTCGAGGGCTTCGGTGAGATCTTGAACCACTTCGGTAGTGATGCAATTCTGCCGCTGATCACCCACAAAAAATGACACCACCACAATGCCAGCGTCAAGCCGCTGGATTGAGAGCGTGCGGGGGGTGCGTTTTATGGCGGGCATGGCAGAGTTTCGGTTTGATTCGGCTGTGGTCTGGCTGGCATTGCTCCAACGGCAAAAACCGGTAGTGTATCCGGAGTCTAGCAAGCTCCCTACTGTGAGATCACCGCTCGCCATGAAGAATGCCTCAAAGCTGTCTGGATTGAGTTCCTGCAGCGCCGCTTCCCTGTGCGGCCTGTGGTGTGTGCTCGTGGCCTTGGCTGTGATGGGCCGCTTGTGGCAGCCGGGCTGGAATATCACGCCGATGGCAGGCACAGCCCTCGCGGCTGGCGTTCTGTTTGCCAATCCGCTGGTGGCCGCCAGCGTGCCACTGGCGGCACTGGCCGTGAGCAATCTGGCACTCCCCGGCTATGGCAGCGTGCTCATGGCCGTTGTTGTCTATGCAGCCACTCTCTGGCCCGTCTTGTTGGGTAGCACCGTAAGAAGCGGCCGCCTGAGAGATATCATTGGCAGCGCTCTGGCCTGTTCTCTTGTTTTTTATCTCTCTACAAACCTCGCGCATTGGTGGCTTACAACCGACTACCCGCACACATTGACTGGCCTCCTCACCTGCTACGCCTCGGCATTGCCATTTTATCGATGGATGCCCGTTGGCGACGTGGCGTGGAGCCTCGCCCTTGTTGGCGGCCTCTGGGCAGTTGGCGGAATCGTCCAGTCTGCATCGCAACGTATCGGCTCGACTCCATTTGCTTGCGGCTCTGAAAGCGGTTCGGAATGCCGGTGAGAACCGCTGGCAAGCGAGTTGGAGTCCTGCAATGCATCGTGTGACTTTTATTTTGGATCGCTGCGGGAATGGCGAAATTGGCAGACGCGCCAGGTTGAGGGCCTGGTGGTAGTAATACCGTGCAGGTTCAAGTCCTGTTTCCCGCATTTTGATTTTTCTGCCGACCGTAAACGCGACCTTTCCATCATAAAGTTTGCGAGCAATCCACCGAGTACGTCACGATGAGTTCCACCGGATCCGACGACGCTTCCCGCAAACGCATTCCAATCGGCACGCAGCGAGCGGGAGTCAAGCCGCCCAGCATGCCGGCTCGGCACGAGTATGTTGGGGGTCAGGAGTTGGCTGCGGGGGCCCTGTCCCCAGCCCCAGTGAATCCAGCCCCAGTGAATCAGGCCCCCAGCCAGAGCAACGCCACGCCTAGCAGCGACCGTCCCCGCGAGCGAGACCGGGAAAAACGGAGTGGGGGAGGATCAAAATCTTCATTCACCGACGTGCTGCCTCAGCAGAAAAGAGTGGCAGTGCCAAGCCTTCGGCAGGCACTCGAAGAGGATCTTGAATCCGATTTCCAAGCGGCACTCGAGGGTCTATCGATCGATGAACTGCTGCAGGGTAGTGAATCGCTTCAGCCTGAACATTCGATCGAACCCGGGGGGCAGATTGCGGGCACCGTTATCAGCGTTGGGGCGGATACTGCATTTGTGGATCTCGGTGGACGCCAACAAGGGGCCCTCAAACTGGCTGGTCTTGAAACGGTTCCCGCCGTTGGCGACAGACTTGAGCTTTCCGTTGGGAGCCGTAACGAGGACGATAGTCTCTATGAATTGTCGCTCGCCAATCGGGCTGTCAGCGTTGAAAATTGGACGCAACTCGCTGCGGGCATGATCGTGGAGGCTCGCGTAACGGGAGCCAACAAGGGGGGCCTCGAGTGCGAGGTCGCTGGGCTCAGCGGTTTTATGCCAGCGAGCCTTGTCAGCCCGTACCGCATTGAAAACCTCGCGGAACTCGTCGGACAAACACTCGAAAGCCTCGTCACAGAGATTGTGCCAGAGGCCCGGAGGCTCGTGCTTTCCCGCCGAGCGGTGGTTGAGCGACAGGCATCTGACGCGCGCACAAAACTTCTCGAAACGCTAGAGGTGGGTGCGACACTCGAAGGCATCGTGCGATCAGTGCGCGACTTCGGTGCATTTGTGGACATCGGTGAAGGCGTCGATGGCCTGATTCACGTCAGCCAACTCTCATGGGAACGCGTTGAAAATCCTGCCGATGTGGTGGCGATTGGTCAGCGCATGCGAGTGGTGGTCAAGAAGGTGGATCGCCAGACGGGGAAGATCGCCCTCTCCGCACGCGATCTCATCGAGAGTCCGTGGAAGCAGGCCGCCTACAAATACCACATCGGCGCAACGGTACGAGGCACGGTCACTCGCATCGCACAGTTCGGCGCGTTTGTGCGACTCGAGCCTGGTGTCGAAGGCCTCGTGCATGTCTCCGAGATCGCATCGAGGCACGTTCGGAGTGTTGGCGATGTGGTAAAGGAAGGGGAGGAAGTCGAGTGCCGCGTGCTGTCGATCGATCCCGACGAACAACGGATGTCCCTATCGATCAAGGCGTTGGCTGCCAGGCCCGGGGAACTCTCCTCGCCTCTGGACGGCCCGGACAACAGGCCAGAACAAGAAGCCGAGCCTCCGGCCGCTCTGGTGAAGCCATCCTCTCGGATCCTGAAAGGTGGCTTAGGGGGCGGCTCGAACAATTCTACAGGCCTGCGATTCGGAAACTAATTCCGGGGCTCTTTTAGCCCCTTGGCTTGGCGGCAGCTGAACCCAAGGCTCTACCGCAGTTCGAGCTTCCGCTTGCCGACCCACGGCACGAGCGCTTCGGGCACCGTGACTGAGCCATCGGAACACTGGTTGTTTTCGAGAATCGCAATGATCGCCCTGCTCATGGCAATGGCTGTGCCGTTGAGCGTGTGTACAAATGACGTGCCCTTTTCGCCCGGCGTGCGGTACCGCACCGACAGCCGCCTCGCCTGGTAGTCGGTGCAGTTGGAGGTACTCGTCACCTCCCCCCATTCTCCCTTCTCACCACGCCCAGGCATCCACGCCTCCAGATCAAACTTTCTATAGGCTGGCCCCCCCAGATCGCCGCTGGCCGTATCGATCACCCGGTAGGGAATCCCTAGGCCGTCAAAGAGTTTGCACTCGAGTTCGAGCAACTCACCGTGCATGGCTTCGCTCTGCTCGGGCAGCGTGAACGCAAACATTTCAACTTTTGTAAATTGATGCACGCGGTAGAGTCCCCGAGTGGCTCGGCCATGCGCGCCAGCTTCGGTGCGGAAGCAGTGACTGATACCGCACAGCTTCAGCGGCAGTTCGCTGGCCTCAAAGATTCGTTCCTGCATCGCCCCGCCGAGCGTGATCTCGGCAGTGGCCACCAAGGAGAGATCGCTGCCGGTAATCGAATAGATCTGCGTTTCCGGTCCGCGAGGCATGAATCCCGTGCCCTCGAGGATCGTGTCCCTCGCTACGTCTGGCGTCGTCATGACGGTGAAATGCTCTTGCATCAAGAGATCCACCGCATATTTTTGCAAGGCGAGCTCCAGCAGCACTGCATCATTGGTGAGAAAATAAAACCCATGGCCGGCCACGCGGGCCCCGGCATCAAAGTCAACGAGCTTGAGCCTCGCACCGATCTCGACGTGATCGTCAGCCTTGAAATCAAACGCCGGAATCGGCGTGAGACCTCGGCGAATTTCCACCGCAGAGTCTTCGCCGCCAACGGGTGCCGAAGGATGCGTAAGATTCGGGATCGCCCGCAGGATTTCGTCCGACTCCCGCACGGTCTGAGCCATCCGAGATTCGATGGCTGAAACCTCCTCACGGAGCCGCCGGCCACTGGCCTTGCTGGCTTCCCGTTCGGCTGCATCAGCAGCCTTGGCGATCGACTTACTGACCAGCCCTGCCTCACAGTTGAGCCGGTCGATATCGGCCTGCATCTGACGGCGAAGCCGGTCGAGTTCTGCAAACTTTGTCACATCAGCCGAAGACCCGCGATTGCGGCAGTTGGCGGTCACGAGTTCTACATTGTCAGCCACAAAACGACGGTCGAGCACAAAAGATCTCCACGAATTGTGTCGCAGCCAACCCAGAGATATTTTAGGGGTGGCCAAGCTTATACTGCGGCAGAGGCTCAGGAGCATTGCCGTCCCAGAATTCGAGTGTGCCAGAATGATGCCCGATTCCGCCAGTGCGACTGTCGCAGAGCCGGTTGTCACCGAGCCAGCCACTAGAAACTCTGCTGTCCTGCCGCGTGCCACTGCAGTCGGCCGTCCAAAGCGACAGCCGCGTCACCATGTCATTCTCTGGAACGACGACGATCACACGTATCAGTATGTGATCGGCATGCTCCGGAAGCTCTTTGGTCATGCGGCCGAAACGGGCTACCTGCTGGCGAAGGAGGTTGATCTCAAGGGCCGGGTTGTGGTGCTGACCACGACTCAAGAGCACGCTGAACTCAAGCGAGACCAGATTCATGCCTTTGGTGCCGACCAACTCATCGCCCGGTCGAGGGGCTCGATGAGCGCATCCATTGAGGCCGAGACAGGCCCGTGACGCCGAAGCCTGCGTCGAGGCGCGAGCCCTGCCACGCATGGACGAAAAGAAGCGGCCCGGTCTTGTCAGACCGGGCCGCCCTTTTTTCCAATCGTTTCACAGCGATCGATCACTCGCCGCAAGGCACCTCGCGGCAGACCGTCGTGGGCACGCAGCGGGTCACCGTGTAGGCAACCTTCTTCGGCACCATTCGAACAACGTCCACCGTCTTGGTGTAGTGAACAGGACGCGTGGTGCAGACGGGCACCTGCTTGGTGCAGGCTTCCTTCACCATCGTGCAGACCTTGTAGCACTCTTCTCGCGAGCACTGCTCAGCCACCATCTTGCACACCTTTGACGTGCAGGTCTTCACGTGTTGCTCGGCAACCATCGTGCAAACCTTGTACTCACAGGTGCGAACCTGATGCTCGGCCACCATCTTGCACACCTTGTACTCACAGGTGCGAATACGATGCTCCGGCACCATCTTGCACACCTGGTAGGTGCGAACACGTTGCTCGGGAACCATCTTGCACACCTGGTAGGTGCAGGTGCGAACCTGCACTTCGGGCACCATGCGACAAACTTGGTACGAGCACGTGCGAACGCGATGCTCCGGCACCATCTTGCACACCTGGTAGGTGCGAACACGCTGCTCGGGAACCATCTTGCACACCTGGTACGAGCACGTGCGAACGCGATGCTCCGGCACCATCTTGCACACCTGGTAGGTGCGAACACGCTGCTCGGGAACCATCTTGCACAC
>QWQH01000049.1 GCA_003670915.1 Planctomycetota bacterium
AAACCTGGTCCCAATGACCGGCAGATCACGCTGGCCGTTCGCAGCTATCTAGAACGCGAGCACTTCACGCGTCGTCCGATCGACGACGAAATCGCCCACCGCTGGTTCAAGATTTTTCTGGAGTCGCTGGACCCGATGAAAATCTATTTCATCCAAAGCGACGTTGATGCGTTCATGCAGAAGCGAGACTCGCTGGATGATCTTGTGAAGCGAGGGGACGTGAGCTTCGCCTATGAAGTCTTTAACCGTTTCTTAAAACGTGTCGACGAACGCCTGCCGCTCATCCAAAAACTGCTTAATTCGCAGCAGGATTACATGAAGTCAGAATCAATCGTCATCGATCGTGACGACACCACATGGGCCCAGAGCGAGGCTGAAGCAGAAGACAACTGGCGGAAGCGCATCAAGTACGACCTGCTGGTACAGAAAATGGAAAAGGCCACGCCCGAGGAGGCGAAGGATAAATTGTTACGACGGTACAGTAGTTTTGCTAAACGCATGCACCAAATGAACGCAGACGAGTTGCTGGAAATCTATCTTTCATCGCTGACCAGCAGCCTCGACCCGCACACGAGCTTCATGTCACCAGGCACGCTGGAAAATTTTGAGATCGGCATGCGTCTGCAACTCGACGGCATTGGCGCGTCACTCAAGGGCGAAGACGGCTACACCACTGTGGCCGAATTAGTGCCAGGCGGCGCCGCCGATAAAGACGGCCGCCTCCAGAAAAAAGACCGCGTGATCGGCGTGGGCCAGGGAGCCGACGGTGAGTTTGTTGATGTCGTCGACATGAACTTAAATGAGGTTGTCAAGCTGATTCGTGGCAAGCGAAATACGATCGTTCGGCTCAAGGTGATTCCCGTGGGCCAGACAGTCCCCAAAACCTATGACATCACACGAGCCAAAATCGAACTCAAGGATAGCGAGGCTCGCGGCGAAGTGATTGAGGAGGGCCGCAAGCCCGACGGCACTCCTTTTAGGCTTGGCGTGATCAACCTACCAAGTTTTTACATGGATATGGCCGGCGCACGCCAAGGCCAAGCCGAGTACAAGAGCAGCACCCGCGACTGCAAACGCTTGCTGGATGAGTTTCGCGAAAAGGGGGTCGACTGCGTTGTGCTCGATCTACGGAATAACGGCGGCGGATCCTTGCCCGAATCGATCTCGCTGACAGGACTTTTTATCGACACCGGGCCCGTCGTGCAGATCAAGGATGCCGACAAGAAGGTGCAGCAGTACGATGACGTTGATCCCGGTGTATCGTGGGGCGGCCCGTTGGTTGTGCTCACGAATAAATTCAGTGCCAGCGCCAGCGAGATCGTGGCCGGAGCGATTCAGGACTACCATCGCGGCCTTGTGGTTGGCGATAACACAACGCATGGGAAGGGAACGGTTCAGAGCCTACTCGATCTTGGGCGGCAGCTCTTTCAGCGGTTGCCAAACGCCCCGTCGCTCGGTGCGATCAAGATCACCATGCAACAATTTTATCGTCCCAGTGGCCAAAGTACGCAGATTGAGGGCGTGAAAAGCGACGTGGAGTTGCCCAGCATCACCACGCACTTGCCCGTTGGCGAATCGGATCTCGACCACACGATTGCGTTTGATAAAGTGCCGCCGGCGACATTTCAGTCCAGCGGCAAAGTAACCGACGACATGCTCAAGGCCCTGCGAGATCGGTCGGTTGGTCGGGTGGCTGCGAGCGAGGATTTTCAGAAGGTTAAAAAAGATATCGCGCAGTATCAAAAGCGGAAAAGTGAGAAGACCGTTTCACTTGTAGAGACTGAGTTTTCCCGCCAGTGGAACGATGGTAAACCGGCTGACGATGAAGAGAAGAAACTGGAGGAATCGATCGATCCGAAGCGACCGATTGTCAAACGCGATTTCTATTTTAAAGAGGCCATGAATGTGACGGTGGATTATCTCAATACGCTGGCGGGCGGTACTGCCGGTTTGGCCCGCACAATTCCCGCAGCCGAACCGGCCAGTCCGTGACAGTCGCACGCGGGCGAGCAGGAGCGGCATTGCCATGCCGGGCTGCGGAAGCCCTATCGTGTTGCTCGCACAACCGATTGACTCCCGATCTCCTTCAGGATGGCGGCGAGGCCTTGGAGGGAGTCGGGGTAGTCGAGCGTCATCCCTAGGTCGTGAAAGAGCAGGGCAGGGTCGACGCGTTTGTCGGCCCCACGGGCTCTCGGCAATGTGACATCCCACGTCGGCTCGGGGCTACCGGAGAGTGCGGCCAAGCGGCCGTACCACTCGCGACGTCTGACGGGCACTCCGTCGGACACCACATAGAGCTCACGTGGGGCTGGGTGTGACGCGATCGCAACGACCACGCGGGCCGCATCGTCGAGGTGGATCAGGTTGAGCCAACTCTCAGGATCGGCGGCGATCGCTCGGCCTGCCTTGAGATCTTCCAGTCGCGGCAGTCTGCCAGGGCCATAGAGGCCCGCAAAACGCAGGGATGTGCCTGCGCAATGCTTCTGATCGTGCACGAGCCGTTCGGCTTCCAAGAGCACGCGGCCGGCTTCGCGGGTTGGCAGGGCAGGCGTCTGCTCGTTGACGATTCGGCCACCCTCATCTCCCCACACGCCAGTCGAACTGCACAGAATCAGCCGCGGCCTTCCCGGCAACGCACCCAACACGCGAGCCAGACCCTCAACGTGGACCTCGCGGTAGGTGGCCGAGGCGGTGTGGTCAAAGCCAACGCTCCAGAACACGGTGTCGACTTCGGGCAGATCGCGGATGATTGTGTCGGTCACGTCGGACACAATTGGCCGGATACCCACCGCAGCAAGCTGCGAGGCCTTCGCGTGGGTGCGAGTAATTCCATACACGCACGAAGTGTCCGCCACCCAGCGAGCGGCCACTCGCATGCCCAGGGCCCCGCACCCCACGATCAGCCGAGTGGGCGCACAGAGGCTTGCTGCCGCAACTGTTGGCAAGGAGGGTATCATCCGTCGAGTGCTCCCGGCCTCTGGCTGGCACCCGCCGACACCTGCGACTCAAGCCACGAACAGAGCACAATCTGAGCTGCAAGCGAATCGGTGCGGGCCTTCTTCTGTCGCCGCGACATGCCCAAGCCAGCCATGAGCCCGACGGCCTCTTGAGAGCTGTACCGCTCGTCGTGAAACACCACAGGGCAGCCGGTCGATTCTTTCAACCACGCTCCAAAACGCTCGACTTCCACCGACATGCGGCTATCGGATCCATCGGCGTGCACTGGGAGACCGACGACAAAACCTCCAATCGTTTCCTCTGCCACGAGCGTGCGAAAAAACGTGGCTTCAGCAGTGGCATCACCAGTTGGCCGATGCATGCACAAGGGGCTGGCGATGATGCGTTGGGCGTCGCAGATGGCCACGCCAATCCGCTTGCGGCCATAGTCGATGGCAGCCACGCGGCCTGCGGCTGGAAATAAAAGATCGCTACTCATCGCACGCTCGGCTTAGGTTCAGACAGATCGCGATCAGGCACGCCATCACCATCGTCTTTGTGAACCGCCGCAGTGGACTCTGGAAAGGCCCCCGTTTCCAGGAAAGAAACAGTTGCCTTCTGCACCGTCGCGTTCTTCATCATCCACGCATGCCGCACGGGCACAAGCAGAAAATCATCGGCTCCTTCGAGCTGCGTTTCGGCCACCCGCACCACGGCGTCATCGTCACCTTTCAAAAATGTGCTGTAGCCATCATCGTCTCCTTTGCCGCCGGCCACGATGCCGAAATCGCATGTGGGCACGGCTAGGTCGCGAGAAACCTGATCCCAATCCACCGCAAGATCCCGTGCCGCTCCGTTAGAGAGCACAGAAAGCACCCAGATCTTGGATGCCATTCGAGCCAATTCCGAACCCTGATTCGGTGCGCCGAGCATCACCATCCGGTGCACTCGGGCAAGTTCCTGTGCCGGTGCCATCGCCATCCAGCGACGCACCACCAGATTGCCGAGGCTGTGCCCAACAAAGCTGATCCGACTGGCGTGCGGAATCGCCGCGATCACGGCGGCCAATGAGCGACCGTGGGCGTCAATGCTGGCCCTAGGGCTGGCATAGCCGACGTTCAGAACCGTGGCCTTGAGATGCTCGCGAAGGTGCCGCACCAACGGCCGCATCGAAGCCCTTCCTTCACCGAGACCGTGCATCACGATCACTGTTGGACCATCCATACCCGGAATCTTGGCGGCTTGCTCGATCGCTTCAAAGGCCTTGAGGCAATCGGCCTGTGTGCCCTCGTGCAGGCAGATGTCGCCGGGATCCAGAATGCGGCAGGAGTCGCTGCCAGGCCGCCGTTGGACACGCCAATCGTGATGCACCAGTTCGTCCGACCACTCCATGGCGTCGGTGACGCGTCTGAGGGATGCCATCCAATCGGCCCAACCGCTCTGCGCATAAGGTTGCGGCATGGCCGTTGCGCTCTCCGCAGCCAACGGTTCTGCACGGGTAGCCAAGCAGCAAAAACAGCACGCCACAACGCTGACTGCGACGACCAAGCCCTGCCACGCTCTCACAGGAATTCGTTCCAACCGCGTTTCTCCAATTCGGCCACGACTTGTCGCACAGCTTCCTCGTGAGCCCGACTGGCAACCAGCGTGGCATCGGGAGTGTGTACAACAAGCATATCCTTCAGGCCCATTGTGACGACGAGGTGGTCGTCGCTGGTATGCACGACGGTGCATATGGTGTCGATCCCCACGTGTTTTCCGACGATCGTGTTGCCCTCGGCATCGCTGCCGCGTTGGCGGGCGACGGCAGACCAGCCTCCCAAATCGTCCCAGGAAAAAGGAGCCTCAATCACGACCACATCCTTGGCGTGTTCCAGCACAGCGTAGTCGATGGAGATTCCTTTGATGGCTGCAAATTCCTCCGCGAACACCCGCTGCCGTTGGGGCGTATCCCACGCCTGGGCAATCCGCTCCAGATGCGCCAGGCACTCGGGCTGATGCTGGGCCAACGCCTCCAGGATGGTGGCCGCTTTCCAGACGAAGATGCCGGCGTTCCACAGGAAATTCCCAGCGGCCAGATACTCTTGGGCCACACTCAACGGTGGCTTTTCGCGAAACCTAGCCACGCTATGAACCGCAGCCCCGCTTCGGCCGGGAGGGCTGTCCGACGGCAACCGTTCGCCCTGCTGGATGTATCCAAAACTTTCAGCGGCGTACGCAGGCTTGATGCCAAACGTGACCAGACGCCCAGGTGATGCGTCGACGATTGCCGTGGCCTGCTCAATCGCCTCGCGAAAGCTGGCCGCAGGCGAGATCACATGGTCGGAGGGCATCACGGCCATTGTGGCCGACGGATCGTTGCGGGCCACTAACAGAGCGGCTAATCCAATGCAGGGGGCCGTGTCTCGCTTGCATGGCTCGCCAACGAGTCCCGCATCGGGTATGGATGGCAACTGCGCCCGCACCGTGGGCAAGAGTCGCTGTGCGGTGACCACCATCATGCGATCTGGCGGCACGAGCCCATCCAACCGCCCAATCGTTTCTTCTAGCAGCGTGTGGCGACCGGCCAGAGGCAACAGTTGCTTGGGCAAGGCAGCGCGGCTGGCTGGCCAAAAGCGAGTGCCCGATCCGCCCGCCATCACAATGGCATGCAGCATAATTTATTTTCTCCTCGGGAGTGGGTGCAAAACGTTCTGAGTGTTTATATCAGCAGGTTGTCAGCTGGCTTCGCCGCCGACAACCTGCGGTCGATCGATCCGACTGCCTGGCAAGAGTACGCGGCCGATATCCTCGTGGTCTAGAATAGTCGCAGCATCCAATTCCACATCGATGCCATCGGCCACAAAAACACCCGCCTTTTCAAGCTGTGTGCGGGCGTGTTGCACCAGTGCGGCCCGCACATGCTGCGGTGAATCACTGGCCGCACCCGACGGATTTTTGAGGGGCGCAAAGCCCTGCGAGGCTGGAACCTCAACCACACACACGCGATGGGCCAGCGGCATCAGGTCAAAAATAAATCGTTCAAACTTGACCGCATTGGGAGCGTCCGGCACCACCTGCCTGCCGGAGGCATCCCAAACGGGCACTGCCTTCAATGCCCGATGGAGGGGCAGTGCATTGGGGATGGCAGCAACGCGATCGAGGAACGATTTGGCGAAGGCGTGTACGGCAATGCTGCCAGCATCAAACCGCAGGCGGCCGTTTGCCAGCCGCTCGGAAGCAAGCGTTGCGGGTAGATCGCTATATTCCACCACGCGATGAGTGCCGGCATGCGCCACCACAACACCCACGCGTTGTGCCGGATCGAGCTTGCGCACAATCTGCGTAGAAAAATCCGCCTGACAGAGCAGATGGTAACCCAGAAACTCTCTGTCCAGCGGCATGGCCAGTGGGTTGTCCACCTGAAAGCTCACGATCTGTTCGGTCCCTCGCTGGGCAAACCAATCTAACCCACCCGATTGACTCAGTGCGCCCAGCATGCCGCCGTGACCATCTGGGGCGACGGCAACTCGATCGGGAGCTTCGAGAAGCAGGCAGCCGGTGGCGGCATCGAGGGCGGGCAGATCCTGCTGACAAAAAACAAACACATGCGCCGGATTGAGTCCACAGTATGCGTGTGATCGAAGATACGCATGCGTGTCGGCGTCTGTGGCCGAACTGGTCATGATTGCCAGAGGCACATCTTTTCCAAATCGCCGCCGCACCCCCAAGAGTTTGCCCAAGAGGATTTCAAAGAGACTGGCCTGCGACACAGGGCCGATCGCATAGAGCCCCTTTGGCCCCGCATAGCCGAGTCGCGTGCCTTGGCCCCCCGCTACGAGGATCGCGCCAACGGTCCCCTCGGCCAACGCAAGGCTACCGCGAGCCAGGGCTTGGGCCGGCGAAGGAGCGTTGAGCGGATTCCCCACTTGGAGGCAGGCAGGCGTGGTGGCATTAGACAGATTGCCAGTCAGCCCCGCGTCGGTTGCGATTGGTGGGAACACCAGTTCCCTGAGGACATCCAGTTGATCCCAGTCGAAGGCTTGGAGTTGATGCAGCAGGCGAGCCTGCGAAACAGGATTTAGTCGATCCCAGAACGCTAGGCACGCCGACTGCCCAGACTGCCCAATCCGTTCCGAGAGAAGAGGTGGAATATCCATGAAAAAGAAAACACGCCCCAGAGGAATTGAGCAATGAGGAAACGAGCAACGCTTCAAAAAAAATTTTGCCAGCCGCCCCGCACCCACATCCACGTCACAAAGCAAAGCAGTGGAAAGCCAATAAAAATAACACCGTAGGTAAAGAGCGTCGTCCAGATGTGTTCGGGCCAGCGGGCCATCGGCAGGAACTCCAGAATTACCGTTGAGGCTGAGAGCGGTCGAGTACGATTTCGAGGCTGGATGCAGCATCAGTCGCAACCGTCGGCTGGACGGGAGATTGCACCGACAGGTTGATCGGAATTTCAAATGCCTCTTCGGCCGGTTCGTCCAGTCGGCACTCAACCCGTACGCCCCAAGGCAACACCTCCGCAGCCGACACGATCGCCTCCACGTGATCGTAGTCTGTAGTCACTTCCACAGTAGGCATCTCGGCAAACGGCGGACAAAATCCAACGTGGCCATATGCGGTGCGAACCCCAACCGGCACGGCCAGGTGGATCGTGCCACGCAGGCAGTCGGCCTCGGGCAGTTGATACCGCTCAAACCGCTGGAGTAGGTGGCCGGGGCAAGGGGCTTGCAATCCTGCTTGTGCGTGTGCCGCCGGCATCGCCGGATCGATCGCCGTGTGCTGCCCGCTGGCCGGAAGGCACACCTCGCGACGTTGCCTCTGGCGGTGGATTGGCCATCGTACACGTGCAGCCAGGAGGGGCGGCACCAACGGCCTGAGAATCATCGCAGCCGAGCCCAGCACCGCTGCAGCACACGCAGCCATATCAATTCCAGACGCAGCCGCAGGAGGCACAGCGATTGCAACCACTCCAAGCAGAAGGCCAATGCGAGCGGCAATTCCCCAGCAGGTGCCATGGCCCGCGCGGGCTGCCGCCCCATCACTGACCAGAATCATGCCCACGCCCACTGCTGCCACGCCAAGGCTGCATGCAGCAAGCAGACCAACCGGTTCGGAGGCTGGCATCATCGCACCAGATAGCCGACGCATGCAGAGCACGGTGCCGCACACAAGCGACGTCACACCAGCACTGCCACCGGCAGCAGCAATAAAAGCCTGCTCGATGGAGCTGTCTCTCTGCGCAGACAACACGTCGGCAAACGCCGTTGCACGGGAATCCAGCCAATGCTCAGACGTCTGTCCATCTGGAAATCCGTGCGAATCCATACCGGTCTTAGCCCACCGCAACCGCTGCACCGGCCGCTTCTGCCAGAGCACGGGCGCGGTCGGTTTGCTCCCAAGTAAAGCCGTCCCGGCCGAAGTGGCCGCCAGCGGCAGTGCGTCGGTAGATCGGTCGACGCAGATCGAGGTAATTGATAATACCTCGCGGCGTCAGCGGAAAAAACTCACGAACCAGTTCGCAGAGCCGCTGATCGTCGATCTTCCCGGTTCCCTCTGTGTCAACGTGCACGCTCACCGGTTCGCTGACACCGATCGCGTAGGCCAACTGCAGTTCGCAGCGATCGGCCAGCCCAGCGGCCACGATATTTTTGGCAACGTGTCTGGCCATGTATGCGGCACTGCGGTCCACCTTGGTGGGATCCTTCCCGGAAAAAGCGCCGCCGCCGTGGCGGCCCCAGCCACCGTATGTGTCGACGATGATCTTGCGTCCTGTGAGGCCGCAATCGCCGTGCGGGCCACCCACAACAAACCGACCGGTGGGATTGATGTGGTACGTGACATTGCTTGTATCTAAGTGGCCTGGCAGGAGCGGCTTGATAATTTTTTTGACGACGAAGTCGTGGATCTGTTCGTTGGTGGCATGCGGGGCATGCTGCGTGGAAACAACGACGGTATCGACGCGGACGGGGCGATTGCCGTCGTATTCAATCGTGACTTGGCTCTTTGAGTCTGGGCGCAGCCAATCCACTTCCTTTTTCTGACGGGCTTCTGTGAGCCGGTTTAAAATGCGGTGAGCCAACGCGATTGGCAGCGGCATGAGTTCCGGAGTTTCGTTGCATGCGTAGCCAAACATCAGCCCCTGATCACCGGCCCCAATGTCCTTTCCCTGGGAGTCGTTTTCATCCACGCCCATTGCAATGTCGCCGCTCTGCTTGCCAACGGCCACGAGCACCGAACATGTGTCCGCTGCAATACCCATCTCGTCATCGGTGTACCCCACCGAGCGGATCACATCCCGGACTACCTGCTGGTAGTCGATCGTGCCGCGCGATGTGATCTCACCAGCCACGACCGCTAGGCCGGTCGTTACGAGGGTTTCACACGCCACGCGGCTGTGTGGATCTTGAGCGAGGTAAGCGTCCAGAACACCGTCTGAAATTTGGTCGGCTAACTTATCGGGATGCCCCATGCTGACCGACTCGCTGGTAAACAGATACTTGCCTTGTGCCACGACTGGTGCCTCTCGCGTGAAAGTGAAGTGAACGAGAAATAAAAGGAGAGTGGAATGTCCGTCAACTGCTGGATGAATGATTAAACGACTCTGAGCCCGCAAGTATCAGGATGTGGGCGGGATTCGGCAACTGGAATACCCAGTGCGGCCGCTTGGCAGTTGCCCCAGGATGCGAGCGGCGGAATCCGCCGTGGCTCCGCGGTGAGCCGCCACGGCCTTGGCGGCTCGTTGCCCAAGGCCGTGGGCCCACTGTGGCTCCGCCAAGCAGCGAGCCACAAATGCGAGTAAGTCATCGCCATTTGTCACAATCTCAGCGGCGTTTGCCGCCTGCAATACCGCTACCTCGGCCTGAAAATTCCGGGTGAAAGGGCCGAAGCAAATCGCCGCGCCATAGGCGGCCGGCTCGAGCATATTTTGCCCCCCCCGCCTGCCATCCAGGCTGCCCCCCACAAACGCGATCGACGCTGTCCCCCACCACCAAGCCAGTTCCCCTGTGGTGTCAACCAAGAGCACGCGGGCCTGCGGATCGGCGCCCTCCTGCTCCAGCCGGCTCCGCCGCTGCCAGCGGAGCCCAGTGCGATCCAACCAACCGCCAATGTCTCCACACCGCTCAACGTGCCGAGGCACGAGCACAAGTCGAAGTGTCGGATAGTCGTGAGTGAGTGCGAGAAATGTTTTGATCGCCAGTTGCTCTTCCGGAGCCTGCGTGCTGCCAGCCAGAAAGATAGTGTGGCTTTCTGGAGTGCCGTCTGCCTTGGTCTCGATGCCTGCCAGCGTGCGCAGCCGAGCAACCTCGGCCGACTGGCGTGTAGCGTGCACGCCGTCGAACTTCATTGAGCCAGTAACGATCACGTTGGTTGCGCCTAATTGAGTGAAGCGATCGGCATCGTCCTGCGACCTCGCAAGCACAAGCGACACTTTCTTGAGCATGCCTTGCACCAGCGGCCGGATGCGGCCGTAGCCCCTCGCGCTGCGCTCGCTCATGCGAGCGTTGGCCACGACAATTGCAACGCCCCGATGGCTTGCGGCAAAGAGCAGATTGGGCCACAGTTCAAGCTCTCCGAGCACCAGCATGTCGGGATCCATGCGGTCAAGCACACGGTTTACGGCCCACGTGAAGTCGAGCGGACAGGCAAACACACGGCTTTCGCCAAACCGCCTGGTGGCCAACGCAAGGCCCGTTGTCGTCGAACTGGAAACAACGCACTCCATCGATAGTCCATCGGCTTGCGCCTGTTTTGCAATCTCCTGCCAGAGTAGCCAGAGGAGTTGCACTTCGCCCACGCTCACCCCGTGCAGCCAGATGCGCGGTGTGGGCTTGTGCGTGCTCGGGCCAACGCCCGAGTGATCGCGTGGCAGGCGGGACACCGCTCCGGTGAACCGAGTCCACGGAGCGAGCACGGGCCGTCGGCCAGCCACGCGACGCCACGCGACCCACGGCAGTAGCAGCACTCCGAGCACAAGGTAGACCAGATTCAACAGCATAAGATCGAAAGAACGGGACACACGGGGGTTCCGGGATTTACCCGGCCGAAATGCTGTTCGACCGGGCGCAGCAGTTCTTAAACTTTTTCCCGCTGCCGCAGGGGCATGGATCGTTGCGGCCCACTTTCTGCCCAACGTTGCGGATTGGCTCGTGGTTTTCTTCTGCTGCGGGCGTACCGCCCGCAGCGGCCGTATCCCCCAGCGATCCAGCATGTCCAAGCGACACAGACGGGGCTTCGGCGTGGATCGCAGCTGTCTCTTTCCACGTGCTTTGCAATGCGTCGTCTTCCACCTCTTCGATCCGATAGACGATGTCGGTCACTCGTTCGTCAATACCCTTCCACATTAAATCAAACGTGCGCATTCCCTCGCGCTTGTATTCCACCTTCGGGTCGACCTGTGCGTAGCCGCGCAAACCCACGCTGGATCGGAGGTGATCCATTGCCAGAAGATGATCCTTCCATGCGTTGTCGAGGATCTGGAGCAACACAGCCCGCTCCATCCGCTTCATCTCATCGCGGGCATCGTCGCCTAGGGCGTGCCGACGACGGCTGGCTTCCACGAGCGTTGCCTTCAGGTGCTCAAAATCTGAAGCATCGAGCGCACTATCTTCGAGAGCAGGATCAAACCGCTCTCGTGCCCACGCCAGGAGCTGATTGCGGTCCAGCCGCCGCGAACCATCCTCCTGCCGTTGCGCAAAATGAGAGAGCCCCACCAGCACGGGATATTCGATCTCGCGGCGGGCGTACACCTCGCGGGCTTGCCGGCATACCAGGTGCCCAAACGCCTGCGCATCGAGGCCACTGGGATCGAGTTGGTCGTTGCCGTTGGCAGCCAAAGGCACTCCAAATCGCCACTCCGTCCATCCGCGGGCCGATCGCAGGCCGAAGTCCGACGCCAAGAACCGCCCGCCATCCGAGAGGTCAATGCGGTGAATCGCTTCACGCACGTTTTCTTGCAAAAACTCGGCCACGCTGCTGCGGCCCACCCGCTTGAGATCGCGGTCGTTTACGGAGAGCTTCCACCGCGTATTGGCAAACGAGGCCAACGCCGACCAGTTCCACTCAGCCTCGTCCTCGTCGGGCGGAATATTCTCCTCGACGGCCTCAAAAATTTGCGATTCCGACTGCCGGATGGCCTCGTCCACAGCCAAACGCTCTGCCTCTTCCTGGGAGAGTGCTCGGAAGTCGGCCCCGTCGAGTTCGCAGGAAAGCTGGCCCGATGCCCACGTAGCAAACGTCTGCGGCCCATAGTCCTTATCCAGAAAGGTTCCGATATTCTGGTGAACCTGCCGGTCGACCATATTCTGAATCAGTTCACGGCAGTCGGCACCCTCGAGGATCCCTTGGCGAAAGCCGTACACCCGCTTGCGCTGTTCGTCCATCACCTCGTCGTACTCAAGAAGGTTTTTTCGAACTTCAAAATTACGTTCCTCGACCTTCTTCTGTGCCGCCTCGACCCGCCGCGTGACCATCCGGCTTTCGATGGCCTCGCCATCCTGCATACCCAGACGCGTGAGCACATTTTTCACCCATTCGCCGGCAAAGATTCGCATGAGATCATCTTCGAGCGAGAGAAAGAATCGGCTGTCGCCCGGGTCGCCCTGTCGGCCACAGCGTCCGCGGAGCTGCAAATCAATGCGCCTGGCTTCGTGTCGTTCAGTGCCGATGATGTGAAGCCCGCCCAGCTTGCAAACCAACTCTCCCTCGGCCTTCATATTTTCCCTGGTGGAGATTTCCTTGACCAAGGCTCCCCACTCCTGCTGCGGCACGTCCAGCCGGGTTGCGTATGTATCTTGCAGTTGCGCCCAGGCGAGGGTGTCGGGATTCCCACCTAAAATAATGTCGGTGCCCCGACCGGCCATATTGGTGGCGATCGTAACGGCATTGAGGCGGCCCGCTTGAGCAATGATTTCTGCTTCTCGTTTGTGGTGCTTGGCGTTGAGTACCTGATGGGTCACTCCTCGTTTTTCCAATAACTCCGAAAGCCGCTCGCTCTTCTCGATCGACACAGTGCCCACGAGCACCGGGCAGCCCTTGCGCTGAATTTCACGCACTTTCCCTCGTGGAATTGTTTCTGTTTGCTTCTCTCCCTTGGCCTCAAACTCCAGTTCGGCGTCGCTCTCGCGAACGATCGTGCCCATCCGGAAACTGCCGTCAGAGAGCGCCACAGAATCCCAGCGGTGGAGTCGCTCCAGTTCGTCGGCTACGGCGATCCACTTCTCCCGCTCGGTGCGGTAGATCACGTCTGGATGATTCGTTCGCTGCATGCCGCGGTTGGGCGGAATCGCAATGACGTCGAGTTTGTAGATCTTCCAGAATTCGCTCGCCTCGGTCATGGCGGTGCCGGTCATACCACCAAGTTTTCTATAGAGCTTGAAAAAGTTTTGGAGCGTGACGGTCGCGAGTGTTTGCGACTCTTCTTTGATTCGCACGCCCTCTTTCGCTTCGACGGCCTGATGCAGGCCGTCCGACCACTGGCGGCCCGGCATCAATCGGCCGGTGAACTCGTCCACGATCACAACCTCATCGCCCTGCACCACATAGTGGACATCTCGCCTGTAGAGATAGTGGGCCTTGAGCGAGTTGTCGATGAGGTGCGGCCACTCCATATTTCCGGCGGTGTAGAAGCTCTCCACGTCGGCAAGTTTTTCGGCCTGACGTACGCCCTCTTCCGTGAGCGAGACGGTGTGCTCTTTTTCCTTCACCTCAAAGTGCGTCTCGGCCTTTAGTTGACGGGAGATACGATCTGCTTTTGAATATTTTGTGATGTCGTCATGTGCGGGGCCAGAGATAATCAGCGGCGTGCGCGCCTCATCAATCAGGATGTTGTCCACCTCGTCTACAATCGCGTAGTTCAAAAACCCTTGGCTCTGCTGGAGATGCTTGGGAAAGCGATCGTCGCCTCTCGCGGCCATCCGCATGTTGTCACGGAGGTAGTCGAAGCCGAATTCATTATTGGTGCCGTATGTGATATCGCAGGCATAGGCCAGCTGACGCTCGGCGGCGTCCATACCGGATTGGATCGCGCCGACGGTGAGCCCCATGCCGATGTACAGAGGCCCCATCCATTCCATGTCGCGGCGGGCGAGATAGTCGTTGACTGTGACCACGTGTACGCCCTTGCCCTCGAGGGCATTGAGGTAGGCTGGCAGCGTGGCCACGAGCGTTTTGCCCTCGCCTGTGATCATCTCGGCAATCGCACCGGAGTGCAGCACCATTCCGCCGATCAACTGCACATCGTAATGACGCATGACGAGAAATCGTCGGCCCGCTTCCCGGCAAACGGCAAAGGACTCAACCAAGATGTCGTCGAGCGTTTCACCAGCTGCCAGACGGCGGCGGAATTCAACGGTCTGTCCCCGCAGTTCGGCATCCGTGAGCGCCTGATATTTCGGCTCGAGGGAATTAATGGCCTCTATTTTTGGTTCGAGCCGACGTACGTATCGGGCGTTCGAGGAGCCGAACATGCCCGTTAAAAGCCGCTCCACTCGGGAACCGGCACCGGCGGCGGCATTCGAGAGACCATCCCAGAGGCGTTCGAGTTGTTGCATTGGATACCGTCATGGAAGCAGAAAACAATGAAAACATAATTGTCGCGGCCGATGCCCGTGCGGGTCAAGGCGGCTCCTCGGCAACAGGCTACACTATGCGGCTCCTGTGGCCCGGGAGCCCTTCGGAGCGTACCCCGGAAATAGACCGCATGGCATCGAAAAAAGAGAAGGCATCCAACGAGTCGCCGGCATCCACGGCATCCGACGTGACGCCCGTCCCAATCGAGTCGGTCGTGTCCAAGTGGCCAGAGCTTTCGTTGCCTGCGACGGAGCCATTTCGAGATGTGGCTGGCCAGTTGCTTTTCCTAGGCACCGGCACCAGCGTCGGGGTGCCCGTGGTGGGATGCCGCTGCCAGACATGCACCAGCAATGATCCTCGCAACAACCGCACCCGTACCAGCGTGATCCTCGGCCTGCCGGAGGGAACACTGCTCATCGACACGACGCCGGACTTGCGAACGCAACTCCTACGAGAACGCATCGGTTCGGTGGATGCCGTGCTCTATACGCACGACCACGTCGACCACGTCTACGGGCTCGACGATATTCGCCCGCTCTGTTACCGCGTCAGGCGTCCGATGCGAGTGTTCTGCGAGGAACGCGTAGAGAAACGGATTTGCAGGGCATTCGACTACGCTTTTGAGACCACCCCCGTTCTCGGTGGCGGCCTTCCGAAGATTGCGTTCGAGCGGATCACAGATCAGGCGTTCGACCTGCTTGGCGCGCGAGTCATACCCCTTCGGCTCGGTCATGGAGTTTTTGACGTGCTGGGTTTTCGATTTGGCACTCTGGCGTATTGCACCGACACCAACCGTATCCCAGCCGAGACATGGCCTCTGCTCAAAGGCCTCGACACGCTTATTCTGGATTGTCTTCGGCCCTCGCCCCACCCGACCCACTTCTCGGTTTCAGAGGCGATCGCCGTGGCATCGCAGGTGAACGCCCGCCGCACGTTGCTCACGCATCTCTCACACGAGATCGACCACACAACAATTTCAGCAGCCCTGCCAGCGGGCGTCGAGCTTGCTTACGACGGGCTGTCGGTTTCCATCGGGCGCGGGTAGCACTGCTACCCCTTTTCTAGCTGCCCGTGGACAAAGTCCTCCATGCACTGTGTCCACTTGAAAACCTCCGGTTTTTTGCGGGTGCTACGCACCCGGGACCGCATCGTGCGGTCCAACACGTGGTTTATCCACAGCCTGCTAGACGCCTTTTTTTCTCATCGACTGATGCTCTTTGTGGTCTGTGGGGTCACCGTGCGCGTGGCTTGGCTACGTGCGGCTTCACTCCGCACAAAAGGATCTGGATGGGCTGCGTACCTGCGGCACAACGCGTCGATCTCTCGGTGACCGAGTTGGGCCAACGCGTAGAGCTCATCGGCCAGGCTGTGCGAATCGGTCTCCTTGTCGAGCGCGGCGCGAATGTCGTTTTCGGCGGCCCGGTACCCCAAACGCCCCAGCGATTCTGCCGCCGACCTCCGCACAGCCCAGTGCGAATGCCCGAGTAAGGGGGCGATTGTCGGGGCGAGGTTCCACTCCGGAAAAAAACCAGCACACCACGCCCCGGCACTGGCGGCCTGCCAATCCGTCGCAGCAATCCCCTTAACAGCCGCATCCCGCATCTCTGCGATGCGATGATCGGCCGGTGCTGCACCTCGCCGGACGAGGATCATCGTGCCTTTCCAAGGGAGATTCAGGCCGGTGAGGATCATCCGGCCGTTGGCGTAATCGAACGGAATCGGCGAGAGTTGACCCTTCTCGTTGCACCACTCAACGCTCTGCGGACGGGCAGGCTCTTTCAAAGTGATCGTGAGACCATTCTGCTCGCAGGCATCCATGTTATAGAGGATGATCACGGTGCCAGCGGCAGTTGAGATTGGCATTGTCATGACGAGGGGCTTTGATACGACCAACTCCCGATCAATCTGTGCCTCCTCCAAAGGACGCACGATGAAGCATCGTCGCTCGCTCGGCCACACTTTGAATGGGCCGCGGTTGCCCGCACCTGCCGCATAGGAGAGTCCGCACCGATGCCCAACGTAGACAACCGTTCCGCTGCCGACTTTTTTCTGCGCCCACGCGGGATGGCCGTCGCTATAGGTTGCGCGAATACGAGCGCCGTCCCACTTGAATACGGCCAGCCGAATGGCTTCGTTGGATCGCCCGCGCACCGGAACTTCGTGCGGCGGGAACGTGTTCTCTCCTTCAACCGGCACGACCTGTGTCGCCACTTTCGGCGCCACGCTGTAATCCCGTTTGAGCCCGCCGAGCCGTTCCAGCAGATCGTGCGGTTCGGCATATTCGTTGTTGGCGGCCGCATCATCGCAGGCCCACAAAAGCCCACCCGCCTTGACCCATGCCTCGATGGCTTTTTGGGCGGCCGTTGGCACAACTGAATCCAGCACGTACAGGCTGTCATAGTGGGCCAACGCCCCGGCGGCGATTTGCTCCTCGCTCACGAGATCGGGTTGGTAGTAGTCGTGCGACAAGGCCAGAAAGGTCGCTCGCTTATCGGCAAAAGGCCAGGCAGGCCACCAGATATCCTGAGAGGTGGCGTAGAGCATGGCCACACGGCTGGGCCGCATCGTTCCTGGGCCCAGAATGTCATCCATCCGAGCGGCCTGATTATTGACGTGCTGGACGGCGTCCCCGCATTCACTCTGCGACCAGAACCCCTCGGTCGCCTCGTAGTCGGGACCATAATTATAGTAGCTAATAAATTTGCATTGGTTGGCCAATTGTGTGTACGCGCGGAATAACGATGGAGCAACGCAGTGCATCATCGGAAAAGAAAGCGGCGTCTTGCCGAAGTCGGCACCGTAGCGGCGGGCGCCACCGTTGAAAGGTGCCACCGAGAACGCGACGGCCTGATGGCTGTCCCAGTTCCAACTTCCACCGGTCATCCAATCGCTGATACCAGGCATCAATCCGGGGGACTGCGCCAGTTGGAACATATCCAGCGGCATTTGATTACCGAAATACAGGGAGTGACCGCTCAACGCCACATAGGATTGCACTTCCGGATTTGGTCCAGAAGCACGCACCGCGTCGGCCGCAATCGCAAACATCTTCGGCGTGAGATAATCTTGGTATTTTCGGCTCCAATAGAATAGTCGCTTCTGCTCGGGCGTTTGCGGGGCACTCAAAAGCATCTCGACAGCGTCCCATGAATCTTTTCCGAACAGATCAGGCTTGAGTCCTTTGTCGGCCAGCCACATGCGAAATCCTGGAAGCGCGGCTTGAGGGTCTGGCGTCACCTCGGCAGGTTCATCGGCAAGCTGAAAGATACTCATGCGAGGCGTTGATTCTTTGCCTTCGCCCGCGGTGAAATACTGTTTGTAAAATGTTTCAAATTGCGTCCGCGAAGCGGCTTCGTCGTAGGGCACAAAACCCGGCGGTGCATACTGTCCTCCCTGGCTATGCCAGCCATACACGGACTCGTACGTGGCTCTGTCCTGACTGGTCTCAACGCTGTTGAGTCCCATCAGCCGGAAGCTCTTCACCATGTACTCCGCGGCACCGCCAGTCGCATGACCCCAGGCATTACCGAAAAAGAGCGGTGGGCGACTGAGCGGAGCCAGTTGGCCGCCGGTCTGCGCGAGGGTTCGCATGTAATAGCGTCGCTCCTGTTCACGAAAAGTTCGAAGGTCGCTGAAATCGGGATTCACGATGATTTTTGTGCCGTCCGTTTCGTTCCAGTCAAAATCTCGGACACATACGCCATCGTCTTGGACGAGACTGAATCGGGTGATGCCTTGCGACCCTTTGGGAAGCGAGAGAACCAACGATCCGTTCGCTCCTCCCGGCTGTGCGAGGAGATCCACCCAGGGGGTCCAGCCGGTTTGTTGCACAGGCTTTGGCGTCAAGGTGAGCCCCGGCAACGTCCACGGTGAAACATGAATTTTCATAACGCCTGTAATGGTCAATTCCTTTTCCGCGTCCGGCATCCGGTCGACCCGAAAACGCACGAATGCTCCGGTCGGCCCCAAGAGGCCAGGGGTGTCCGACCACAGTTCAATGGCAGACACCAGCGCGCTTGGTCCAGAGGTATGGAAGAACGACAAAGACACGGCCGTATCGCGGTAGACCGAAGGGGGGAGAGGAAGGGTAAGGCTGACCAGTTTTTTGATCGGCAATGCGCGTGCCGCATCCAGGATCTCCCCATCGGCCTCAACCCCAACGGCACGGTCATGCGCCGGGTTGAAAGAATGAATCCGGACGATGTAGCGGGCGGTGGGCCGCAATCCAACAAAGCGAAACACCACGCGCGCGCCTTGCAGAATACCGTGGGCGCAGGTGAGCAATCGAGGGTCGTCGAGTGCGAGGGATTCGCGTTCGTCTTCCGGAAATGCCCAGACCCCACCTGTCACCAGATGCGGTTGTTGGTTTGGATTTCCGCAATCATCTTGTGCTACTAGCGTAAACCCCGGCGCCGGTGGGGGCATGCCGGCCTCAGCGATCGACTGGGTGATCCCGAGGACCGCAACCACACAAAGAACGAGGCCACGTTGGAGTTGCATACCAATACCCTTTCATCGCGAAACGGATGCCCATGCTCGAGCTCATCGGACTCTAGCCCAGCGAGAGGATAGCAGGCTGAAGGTGGCCATCCTCATGCGTGAGGTGCGCAAGGCACTCGAGCTTCGCGGCAGCCTCACCAGAATCAATGGCTGTTTCGGCGAGAAGGCGTGCGCCGGGTAGATCCGCCGACTTGCCTGCGGCCCACAGAAGTGCCGCCGCATTGAGCACGACAATATCTCGCCGCGGACCACGCGACCCCGCGAGCACTTCTCGAATTGCTGCCGCGCTTTCTGCTGGCCCCGCCACGGTCAATTCGGCCATTCGCGACGCCGGTTGCGTTGCGATTCCGAAATCCTCGGGCGTCCATCGCAGCCTGCGCGTCGCCGTTGCCGACACATCCACCACGTCGGTTGAACCAAACAGACTGACCTCGTCGATTGACCGCGAGCCGCTTTCCTCGCATCCCCCAGAGACTACCAGCACACGGCTGGCGCCCAGCAGCATCGCCGCTCGGGCCATTGGCTCCCGTGCAGATTCTCGCCCTACGCCGATCACCTGCACCGTTGCACCCGCCGGATTACACAGTGGCCCAACCAGATTGAAGACGGTGGATCGTCCCAGCGAGTGCCGCAAGGGCCCCACGCGGGCCATCGCCGGATGGTAGATGGGCGCGAGGCAGAAGCAGAGCCCGAGTTGGTTCAGGCAACTCGTCACCGTTGCTGGCGCCGCGTCAATGCATACGCCGAGTTGCTCAAGGACATCTGCAGATCCAGTGCGGCTGGATACGGCGCGATTGCCATGCTTGGCAATAGGCAGGCCAGCGGCAGCCACGACGATCGCCGCTGCTGTTGAGATATTGAACGAACCGGAGCCATCTCCACCGGTGCCGCAGGTGTCGGCGATGACGGCATGCTGGCTTGAAACACTCAGCATTTTTCCACGCAGCGACGTGGCCACACCGGCAATCTCCTCGGCCGATTCACCCGCATCGGCTAGGGCCACAAGCCAGCGTCCAAACGCCGCCAGATCGACGGTTCCGTCCAACACGTGGTCGACGAGCAGCCGAGTCTCGTTGCGTCCGGCATGGATGCCCCGCCGCATTCTGTCGAGGAAGGCCTCGCTATCGACCGTACCCTGGGCGACGAGGGCCGGATCTGAGGGTTGATTCACACAATGTCCCTTCCCGCTGCTATCGTGCAGCATGCGGCACGCGTTTCGGATACTCTTACAAGGCGATCTTGGTTCGGTATGGTCGCACATTCAACACCCACTGGCGGCGCTTCCACGCGATCCGCAACCATCATACTTCGAAGGAACTTTTTGCCGTGGCCCGCAAGGTGATTTTGGATCTCGATCCCGGGATTGACGATGCTGTTGCGATTGCGATGGCCCTTTTCGATCCACGGCTTGAGATCGTGGCCATGACGGCCACGGGAGGCAACGTGCCCCCGGAGCAGGCTACCGCCAACCTGCAGTCGATCGTAGCCTTGCTTGATCCACCCCGCCTGCCCCGATTGGGAATCGCCCCGACCGACACCGCGTTTCCAGAAAAACCCTTCAACTTGCACGGTCCAGACGGGCTGGGCAGTATTGATTTGCCTCGCGTTCCGCTGCACGGCGGGCATTCCTCCGAGAAGGTGATATGGGAAGCGATTCACGCGCATCCGCGAGAAATCACATTTATCGCCCTCGGTCCGCTGACAAACCTTTCGCGGGTGTTGGCTCGCGATCCATCGATTGTGGAGCTCATTGGTGAGGTGATCATCGCTGGCGGCACATTGCATGGCGCCGGCAACGTTAGTCCGGTTGTGGATTTTAACTTCTACTGCGACCCACGGGCAGCCAGGCACATTGTCCGCGAACCTGTCACCAAAACACTCGTCCCGCTCGAGACATCTGGGGAGGTGGCGTTTGGGTTTGACTTGCTCGATCAATTGCCTGCCGAATCCTCGCGTGCCGGCTGGCTGCTGCGACGCATGCTTCCCCACACGTTCCGGGCCCACCGGCAACTGCTCGGGAGCGAGGGAATCTGTCTGCACGATGTGGTGGCGTTGGTTGCGGCAACGAATCCCGAACTGTTTGAGCACGCGACTGTGGCGGCTGACGTGGAAACCAGCGGCGACCTCACCGCCGGCATGCTGGTGGTCGACCGGCGAAACGTACGGCAATGGCGACCGAACCTCGACGTGCTGGTACACTGCGATGCCGAGGCTGTGCAAGACTGCATTCTCCGGGGCCTCGCTGCTGCGGCTCGTGGAACCTGATGCAACGCGCTCGTGGCAACCCACAAAAGAGGGTTATTCAAACTGTGCGCGGCTGGCGACGGGCATCTTGAGCGAGAGCCGGGCACGTTTACGGAACACTACCAGCGACACCGTGCGGTCAGTTGGCGTGACGCTCACCAAGCTGACAAGATGGTCGTCGTCATCGATCTGCGTACCGTCGAATTCTAAAATCACATCGTCTGAGAGAATTCCTCCTTGGTCGGCAGGCGAGCCCTTTGTCACGCTCGAAACCCTCGCGCCGACCGCGCGAACCATGCCCAGTCGCTGCGCCGTGAGTTGCGTAAACACGCGGTCCAGCGTGACCCCCAAATAAGCCCGAGACACAGTACCTGTCTCCACCAACTGACCCGATACGAATACCACCATTGAAATCGGAATCGCAAACCCGATGCCTTCGCTCCCGCCAGAATTGCTGGCGATCGCCGTATTGAGGCCGACCACCTCGCCCCGCAGATTGACAAGCGGCCCGCCGCTGTTGCCTGGGTTGATTGCCGCATCTGTCTGAATGAAATCCTGGAATTTCACTCCCCCATCCCCCAAATCCAAGTCGCGGCGACCCTTCGCCGACACAATCCCAAGGGTGACGGAGTGGGAGAGGCCAAATGGGCTGCCAACGGCCAGTACGGTGTCGCCAATTTGAAGCGTATCTTTGTCGGCGAGTCGTGCTGGATCCAGATCCTTCCCGTCGATCTCCATCACCCCGATGTCAGTACCGATGTCGGACCACAGTCGCAGGGGCTTTATTTCCCTCCCGTCGTCGAGACGAACGGTGATGTTGTCGAGTTCAGCCCGATTGATCACGTGGCGGTTGGTGATGACTACCGTGCGGCCAGCCACGCTGGCAATCACACCGGAGCCCGCTTCATCTTCGCTTGCCTTGCCATTCTTTGGTCGCAGGGCCGGCTTTTTTGTGTCGATGTGGACAACCGTAGGGCGGATGAGTTGCGTGAGTTTCCGTAGTTGAGTGCCCTGACGTTCAAGCAGTTCTGCATCGCGGGCTACTTGGCTGTAGAGTCGCTCCCGCTCGGAAGCCGACAGTCTGGAATGCCGCACGGGATCAACGCCACCGAGATCGACGCCACCGATCGGTGTCAGCGGCACCAGAGGCTCTTCGGTCGAAGCGACGGTCGACCAGATGGAAACCGAAAGCCAGACAATGGTTGGCCACGAGCACGATGGAAAAACTCGAAACAACATGACGCAACGCCCACGGATGAAGGTACAAACCTGCCGCGGAGAGCATACCCGAACTACGGAATGAGAGTTCGGCATAAAGTCTAGAATTCCGATCACTCGCATTGCAGCACGCAACGCACGATCGTTTAGGAAACGTCGAATTCCCGGTCGCCTGCCAAGCTGTTTTCCCGTGACTCTTCCGACTCATCGGGGTCGGCCGGGCCAATTCCAGTACGTTCTACTTCGCGCTGGCATTCGATGCACATCGTGGCATAGGGCAGGGCATTGAGCCGTGCCATAGGGATTTTCCCACCACAAAACTCGCAGACGCCATAATGTCCTGCTCGCATGTGCTCCAAAGCATTTTCAATCTGCCCCAGTTCGCGGCTTTCCACTTCGGCTAATTGCGAGCTAATTTCATCCTGTGTGGAGTCGAGTGCGGCGTCAATGACATCGCCGGGAGACTCGCTTCGCAACTCCTTGAGCAGCGAGAGATCCCCAGCCAAGGCACTTCGCAGCGCATCGCGCCTGCGCACAAGGATGGCATGGAGGGCTATGAGTGATTCTTTTCGTGGCATTGGTGCTACTCCTTCCAGTGGGCGCCGGCTCAAACCGACGTCCAGCATGGTCCGCAACCAATCATACGCAGCGTGATGTGTTTGGTTCGGTTTCGTAAGGATCGGCAGAAGCTCTGTCGAAAATGCAGCTAAACCGGATCATGACAGTTGGCACGGCCCGAAAAAATAGCCCAAAGAACCCACTTTCTCTACTGATCCCGTTGAGGCCGACCGAGGGCAGCCTTAGGGGCAATCGGGATCTGTACTTCGGAGTATTTCAAGATGTTCGGCACAAACGGGCTGTTGTAGCCCAGCGTTCGAGGGGCGGCTGTAGCGGTCCATTCTGGGTGCATCGCCAGCCACCCCAGGAGTTTTTCTAAGCCGCGGTCCAGCGTGACCGGCCCGTAGCCGCCCCGCAGGCCGATTGAAAGAACTTTTGTTTCGGGAATGTCCTCCACGACCACACGAGGATCTTGTGGGTCTGCTCCGAGAGTACCGATTGTTTCACTTCCATACAGAAATGCCATTGATTCCGGTTTTTTCCCGGAGACAGCGGGTTTGGCATCCGGCGGCGTTTCCACGCCTGATGGGACAAAGGGGGTGGCCGTCCAGACCATCTCCACAGGGGCTGTCATCGAAATATCATTTCGCGAAATATGACGAAACAGTTGCATAAACATCCCGTTGTCGCCGCCGCCGTTTGGATCGCCTCGGTTCTGGGCGTCGGCCGTCTGGCCAGCCAGCTTCACGCGAGCCAAGCGATGGGCTGGATACGTCTTGACGATCACTTCCCCAACCGGGCCAGGCGATGGAAACCCCTGAGGCAGCTTTGCCTCCGACACCATCATCGGCTTGGCCATGGGGGCCTCCTGGGCTCTGGCCTGTCCGGGCAGGATCGCCACAGTCACAGCCATTAGGATGACACGCATGGGGCACATGACACATCCGTTCATAAAAAAAGTAACTGTTACAAAAACAAGGGAATCATGGCGTCGAATGCTCTTGCGTTGCGGCCAGCGATGTCAGCGTTCTCCAAGCAGCCTCAACATGCCGGCGTTGTGTCAATGTCCCACCGATTGCTAGCCGGAGGCAATAGCGGCCCGCTACGCGGGCGTGGCTCAGCGAGATGTTGCCCTGGCGGTTCACGCGATCAAGCAACGCGGTCGACGCTTGCTCGCCGTCCCGCAGGGCAAAACAGACGAGGCTCAGGCTGGGCGGGCAGACCAGATCGAACCGCGGGTCGGCTTCCACCCACCCGGCAAAATCCGTCGCCCACGCCACGTGGTCACCAATCCGCTGACGTAGCGATTCGGCGCCGATCATCCGAAGCGTGAGCCAGAGCTTGAGCGCGCGAAACCGACGTCCCAGCGGCACCTGCCAGTCGCTATAGTCGACGACCCCGCCCGCCTCGCTGGCATTGTTTCGCAAATACTCAGGCTTCATCGTAAGAGCCTCCACCAGCGATGTGCGATCGGCCATCCAGAGAGCGTGGCAGTCGAAGTTGACAAGCATCCACTTGTGAGGATTGAAGCCCCAGCTATCGGCATGCTCTGCCCCGGCGAGGATACCGGGGCGATAGTCTGGGCAGATCGCCGCAGCCCCAGCCCATGCCGCATCGACGTGGAGCCAAGCGCCGTGGCGTCGGGAAGATTCTGCGATGAGCGGCACCGGATCGAATGCGCCGCACGCTGTGGTGCCGACAGTGGCCGCAACGAAGCATGGAGTATGCCCGGCGAGTGCGTCGTCATCCATGGCTCGGGCCAGCGCGAGAGGATCCATTTCACCGCGTGTATTGAGCCCGATCAAGCGCACCCACTGCTGGCCAATGCCACTGATCTTGGCGGCTTTTTCCACGCTTGAATGCGCCGCCTCGCTTGCGTATACGATCATTGAGCGGTTGTTTTGCTGCATGCCTTGGGCATTGCTTTTCAGTTGGGTGGCCCGTTCCCTTGCAGCCACCATTGCGCAGAGCAGGCCGCTTGAAGCCGTATCGTAAATCGCGCCGCCGCCGCCCGTGCTGCTCCGAAACCGATCGGGCAGACCCAGCAGGCTGCAGAGCCAATCCAGCACGTGTGTTTCGAGTTCTGTACACGCCGGCGATGTCGTCCAGAGCATGCCTTGCACGCCGAGTCCCGCGCTGAGCAGTTCGCCTAGGATGGCCGGGCCGCTGGCGTTGGCAGGGAAGTAGGCGAAGAAGCCGGGATGCTGCCAGTGTGTAAGGCCAGGCACGACGACCCGATCCAGATCAAAGAGCACCGCGTCGAGCGTCTCGGGTTGTTCGGGAGGGGCGGGCGGCAACTGCGATCGCACCCAGCCAGGCTCCACCTGAGAGGTCACGGGCAGCGACTCAAGCGACTGCCAGTAATCGGCAATCCAGTCGATGACCTCGCGGCCTTGGCGGCGAAATGTCTCAGGGTCAAACGCAGCAGCGGGATCAAAAGTCATGGGTGTTCTTTATTTTGTTCCTCCAAAACACCAGAGCGTGCCGTCATCAGATGCCATCACAAGATGCCCTGCCGCCACGGCTGGCGATCCTGTGAAGCCTCCTCCGGCGTCGAAATCCCACGCCAGCGTGCCATCGGATGCATGCACCGCCACGATGCGTCCGGCCGAATCGCCCACGATCGCGATCAGGCTATGCGGCCCGATGGCTGCAACGTGAGTCCCGGCAGTGTCTCCTGCGTGGGCCACTCGAACAACCACAGGCGATCCATCTACCCGGCCTCGCATGGGAACACGCCACTTGCGCACGCCGTCAGTGAGTTGCAATGCCTCAATTGCTTTGCCGCGTGATCCCACGATCGTCAACCCATCGGCGATGGCGGCGCTGGAACGATAAGCCTGCGGGTTGGCAGCCGGTGCAACCTTCCACGCGACAGCAGCTGTGTCAAAGTCAATTGCCCAAAAAACGCCCCCCTCGCTGCCGAAGTAAACGCGTGCGTCGGCCGCAGCGGGAGTGGTGCCCGTGGGGCCATCGATGCGCACGTCAGCTTTGCTCTTTCCGGTGCGGGCATCGATCACGTGCAGTAGGCCATCGCATCCGGCCAGAAATACTTTTCCGTTGGCCACCGTTGGTGCGCAGCGGATCTGATCGCTGATAACGTGCTTCCAAAGCAGTGTGCCATCGGCCAGAGCGAGGCAAGAGAGCGATGCGTCTTGCGAGCCGACAAGCACACGAGCCGCTGCGGGATCGGGGCCATCTTTTTCCGCCTCGATGATCGTCGGGCCGCCAGAAATCTCACCGTTCGTTTCGTACTCCCACCGCACAGCACCGGTGCCCCGTTCAAAGGCCCGGACCATGCCCTCGCTGTCACCAACCACCACGAGCGGATGGGCCGGATCGATTGAGATTGCCGCGCTGGAAGAAAATCCAGACTCTGTCCGAAACGTCCACCGCGTTGTACCGGTCTCCAGCGCAAGGGCATGGAATGTGCCGTCCAAATCGCCAATATAAATCGTGCCGTCGGCGATCACGGCTCCTGCTTCAAAAGCCGTTTTTTCAAAAGCACGGTGCCAGCGTTCTCGCAACGGCATCGCCAGCGTGGTGGCCGACCGGCCTGTACCGGCTAGGCATCCGCGAAACAGAGGCCATGCGTCGGCGGGAGCCTCATCAAGAGTCGCTTCATCGGGCAGTTTGGAAGCTTGTGAGGCGATCCGTTGGGGCTCGGCCGCAACGCCAGCCAATGGCACGACGAGGCACGCACCGAGCCAGCTCAAAGCTCTCATCCGTTGGCAGTAAGTCATTGGGCCGCCTCGTAGAGCCGGATACAATCTTGCAGAGCAAGCGGCCGCGGATTGAAGCCGGCCGTCCATTCCAGCAAAGCGGCCTCTGCGAGGCTGGTGACGGAGTTTGTGGTCCAGCAATCGGTACTGTCCGTCCCACTTTTCAGGCCCCCAAACGACGTGGACAGGCCTGCTGCGGCCACGAGGTCGGTAAGAAAATCGGCGAGGCTGCTGCTGGCTGTGTGGTGGTTTATCGGCAGGCCTCGTGCGTGGACGAGGAGTTCGGCATAGCGATCCTCGCAGGCTGTCGCATTGAACCGCACAACGTGCGGCAGCATGAGCCCTACCGCCTGGCCGTGCGCAAGTTTGTGCACTACTGTCAGTGGATTGGCAAGCGAGTGGGCCGCGCCGAGCATCGCGTTTTCAATTCCGAGCCCAGCCCAAGCTGCAGCCAATTGCACCGCTGATCGAGCCTCCAGATCGGCAGGGGATTCAAACACGCGAGGCAGATACTTTGCGAGCAGTCGAAATGCTTCCAGCGAAAATATTCGGGAGGCTGGGGTTGCGGCGAGGCTGACGTGGCTTTCCACGGCATGTGACACCGCATCGATGCCGGTGAGCGCCGCGACCCTCGCAGGTTGCGTGAGCGTGAGCATCACATCGAGAATGGCCACGCGAAACGCAGCCTGCGTGTCGCCGCAGGCCATCTTTACCCCCGAGTCGGCAGCAGTGATGAGGGCAAATGATTGCGTTTCGCTGCCGGTGCCGGCGGTGGTCGGCACCGCAATCGCCGGTAACAGCGGCGATGTGGCTTTGCCTCGGCCCCAGTAATCCTGCATCCGACCACCACAGGAAAATAGAAAATTGATGCCTTTGGCGCAGTCCATCGAACTGCCTCCTCCGATTCCCACGATCACGTCGGGCCGAAATACCCGAGCCACTGCCGTGCCGGCATTCACGTGGTCGGTCGTCGGGTTTTCGCCCACATCGGAAAAGCATTCGACTCCCAGCCCGGCTTGCCGCAGCGATTCGATGCCCATCGCTACGTGCCCCATCCGCACCACACCCGGGTCGCTCACCACCAGCGCGCGGGTTGCGCCGAGTCCATTGGCGAGTTCGCCCAGTCGGGCTATCGAGCCGGCCCCAACCACCAACCGAGTGGCGGCTCGGAATTCAAACCCAGCGGGCAGAACGTCCATAAATGCCAATCAAGCAACTCCCGCGTGTCTGGCAGAAGGTGTGCTCGTGGCTGGCATCTCTGCTGGCACCTGCAACGCTCGCGAACGGTAGAGAAAATCAAGGATATTTCCCTCGTGGGGCTGCAGCCAATCGAGCTTTGTGGTTGGAATCGGGCCGAGGTTCAGCCGGTCGATGGCCGTGCAGCCGATGAGTTGGGACTGAAAGACAGGATCGCTGGTGATGGCCGTGGCAACGAGTGTCGAACCGATTCGCTGGAGCATTTGTTCCTGAGGACATCGCACCACACTGACGCACGGAAACATGTATTCGGCTTTAGCAATCTCAGGGTCGGGCGACTGGCAGTGCACCACGACAGGTCGCAGCCACCCGCAGCGTTCGGCTTCCACCAACCGCGGCCCATACGTCGCCGTGGCGTGTGTGACCCCCGATGCCGTCAGCCCGCCTTCGATCTGCTGCCAGATGGCTTGTGCGACACCGGGCACCGTGAAAGCAGCCAATTGAGCATCTGGATCCTGTGGTGGCTTCACATCCATCGGCCCGAGTCGCTCGGCAATCGCAGCAGCAATCTCGCCTGTGTGACGGCTAGCATAGATTGCTGAGGCGTTGATGCACCCTCGCCCGCTGTTGGCTGCCACGCTCTCGACCATCACATCCAGATAGGTTTCCCAGCGGTCGACGCAGTCGTCACCGATGAGAATCTTTGAAAATCCAGGGCCGTGCACCTGCACGCTTGGGTTGCCGCGATACTGCTCGACTGTTTTCGTGCTCCCGAAAATCATGCTGCGGCCACAGCCGGCCAAAATCGCTGCCCCCACATCCGTGGCCCCCGGATAGAGACCGATCGCCTCGGGTGGAATGCCGGCTTCGACCATCGCTGCGGCCATGCGGTAGGGCGTCCAGGGCTCCTGCCCGCCGGGCTTGATCAGCAGGCCCACTCCCAGTGCGATGACAGGCAACCAGAGCGTATGCACGCCAGGCGAGTTGGAGGGCAGCACCAACCCCAGCACCGGTGATTGCGCCTGGTAGCTGACCACCACGCCGCGGTGCTCGCGGCCGTATCCCTTCCAGAGTACCTCATGCGGTAGCCCTCGCGAGAGGCAATCCAGCATGCGATCCATGTGCGAGAGCACGAATAGATTTTTTTGCATGTTGGCGCGGCAGAGCGATTCCGGAAGGCCTGTGGTCGACGATTGCTGCTCGACGAAGTTGGCGGGCGATTGCTTTCCGTCACCCACAGACAAGGTGCCGTGGACGTAGAGATTGCCGGCGGTCTGCAGCCGCTTGATGATTTCATCGGGATTGATTTCCAGCAGCGCTTCACGGGCTCGGGCCATCTTCGATGCGTCGCGGCCCATGATGGCACCGCCCACTTGGCTCACCTCGGCGACTCGCTCGCCTGTCAGGAAGTGGACAAGCTGCGTGCGTTCCAGCGACTCGTACGGTTTTCCAAAACGAAGGGCGGGGAGGTGCATGCAGTGTTCCTAAGTTTTGCTAGTAGACAGCCACACTAGTAGACACCCACAGTGGTCGCCCCAGCGAGTTGACGGAAAGGACGAACTCCACTGATGCCATCCCACGGATATTGGTGACACGGCCGCTCCCGCTCGCCTTCATCGCGTTCGAGAAATCCAGGCACGAATGTTTCCTGAGTGAGCGTTGTGAGTTTGACGCGGCCCGTCAGGCCGTACCCCACAACGGCGTTGGTGTCATCAAAATCAACCACCTCAATCACGGCGCGGGGCTGAGGAGCGTAATAGGCAATTGTATAGCCATCGGCGGGTGTCACCGGGCGAGAGGCGGCTAGGCCCATTAACGTGTTGCCGTAGGTGGGTGTCATGTACGCACCGTCCAAAAGTTCCTCCACAGCAAAGCGAGTCCACTGCGGAGTAAACTCGGTGCCCCCCGAAAAGATTCCTGTAATGCCCGCCTGCCTGATCGTCGTCCCCTTCTTTTCAAGCGACAATGCCAAGGCCTCGAGCAGTTTTGGGGTAGTAAACATGCAGCGGATATCGTGGCCGGCTTCCAGAATCGTGATGGCTTGGTCGACGCAATGTTGTTTGTACGCTTCGAGGTGCTCCATCCAGCCTTTTTGAATCAGCTTGATCACCCACCGAGGATCGAGGTCGATGCAAAATGAGATGCCGCCCCGATACTGCGCGAGGTGCTCGATGGAAAGCCGCAACCTGCGCGGACCAGAGGGGCCAAGCATGAGCCAATTGGCGCCCGGCGGGAAATACTCGTCGGGCAGCGTTGAGCTAAACTGTTCGTAATCGGTGCGGAAGTCTCGCATGTTCACGCGGGATTTTGGCACGCCGGTCGTGCCGCCGGTTTCAAAAACGTAGACGGGCTTGTCGGCAAACCCTCGAGGCACCCATCGCCGCAGTGGGCCGCCCCGCAACCACTCATCTTCAAATGGCGGAAACTTTTTCAAGTCGTCGTAGCACTTCACATCCGTGAGTGGATTGAACGGAAGCGATTGGGCGTAGTCGAGCCAAAAAGGGCAGCCCGTAGAGGGATGGAAGTGCCAAGCCATCATGGCAACGGTGTGGGCATCGAGCGATTCTCGGGCGTTGCCGATCGCAATGTCATTGGCCAGTTCAAAGGCGGCAGGCTGAAGTGGAAGTGGGTCCGTGATCATAGAGCGGTTTGGTCTGCGTCGGTTCGCAAGGCAAGGCAGATAAGAGGGAGGGGTACCGGGGCGATCGCCTCGCCGCCGAGATGAGGAGGGTTGGGCTAGCTTTCCGCGATGGTGTCGGCGGCAGTGGCAGGGCTACCGAGTTGGGCGAAGAGTTGCAGCACGCCATTAAAATGTGCCAGTCGCGGCCCATGACGGTCGATGAATTCGCCGAGCGCGTATTCGCTGTCGACAAAATTCTCGGCATTTTCAAAGGCCTCATGGGCGACATTGCCCAAAAATTCTGTATGCACCTTGGCCAGCGATTCGGCAGCTTGCCTGCACGATGTTGCGAGTGCTGGATTGGCATCTTTCCAAGCCTTGAGTTCGGCGGCGCGCTGCCGCTGTTGCAGCGACACCTGCGCAACCAATTCGCCCAAGAGTTCGCAGGACCGATGCTGCAGGGCCACCACGTCTCGCAAGAGTCGGATTGTTTCCGGAGCGTGCTCTACGGCCACCGTTGAGCCTGAGTGTGAGCCTGAGTGCAATGATGCAATTGTGTCGGCCGAGATATCCATTTGCGTAAACACTGGGGGGCCGTCATTCATGGATGGACTCATGGGGGTCGCTTCCTGGCTGGAATTGTGATTGGCCGCGTAGGTCGCCGTTGACTCACCGCAATGCTCCTTCGCCTATCGTAGACGGCGGGCGTCGGAGTTTCCATGAGGTCCCCAAAAGAATAGTTTTTCTGAGCGGGACGTTAGGGTTTTCCCAGTGTTCGGCTAGGGGGACCTTGGTCGCTGGCGCCGACCATACCAGCCCCGAACGCTCAAGTGCTCGGCTGGATTGCCCGATGCAAGGCTTGGTTGGGAATGCAGAGCGGGGGTGCCATGCCCGCCCCATCCAAACAGGGGAGCGATCAAGCAAGCAATGGGTCAGCATACGGTCGAACCATCCATCACAGCGGCATGTGGGTTTCTCACAGCAGTCGACTCGCCGCCGCACGGGCTCTTTGGCGGCTATTTGCTCGTGGACATGGCCGGACGGCCGCTGGAATTCCACTGCACAGCACCTCTGAAAGTGTCGCGAGCCCAACAGATTCTTTACGGCGCAACGCTGCACAGCCATCTGCACGGCCAACAGATCGGAGCTACGCTGCTCGCTGAAGGCACGCTTCAGCCGCAGGTGGTGCTCACCGACTTGGAGTCGATGCTCCACGTGCGACCGCATACCAAACTGCCTGTGGCCTTGGTCGTGCGTCGAGACACCCCGCCAACCGCGAGCAGCTTTTATGTGGGCACAGCCTGCGTCAGCCCGCCGTCGGATCATCCCGAGCACGCTTCGCAGCTACGGGCTGCGATCGAGACGCTGGTGGCTTCGGTTGACCTCTGCGAACCATTCGAACGGATCCGCGCAGCTATCGAAGAGGCACAGCGGCACTAATCCACTATGCAAACTGTTCACATACAAGCGGCACAGCCATTGGCTTGAGCACATGCTCCGGAGGCTCGAGGCGGATGGAAGATCGGTTGAATCAGAAATCCTTTGGATTTACGGCACTGGGACGCATGCGATCATGGCACTTGGCACAATGCCCCCTGCCTGTTGTGCATGTGTTGCCCTCCATTGCCCCACGGCTCTTCCGGCCGGCTCATTTACGATTGCCGATCGACTCGGCCACGCCGCACGTTGTCCGGGTGCCGTTGATCGATCAGCGGCCGGCCGTGCAGAGCTATCAATTCCGCCATGCTCCTGTGCCCCCCGCACCATGGCAGACCATTGTGCCGCCTGCCAGTCACGTGCGTGCTGGCGATTTTTCTCTTGCTGCCGATCGCGCCTCCGCTGCCGATCGCGCCTCCGCTGCGTTAAAGCCCAAACGCACACGCATCCTGCCCCCACGCGACGTCGTAAAAATGGGAGAGCGTTTCTTTTTTCTGCTGCAACCGAATCTGGAAACCATTCTCGAAACAAGCCACTTGGAATTTCCTCGGCAGCCCTTTCCATTTCAGTTTGATGGCATGGCTTTCTTGATGCCGCGGCATGGTGCGGTGCTCGCCGATGAGATGGGCCTTGGCAAATCGATGCAGGCGATTTCTTCGCTGCGGTTGCTGGTGCGGTTGGGAGAAGTCAGGCGCGTGCTCGTGATCTGCCCCAAGGGGCTCGTCTCAAACTGGACTCGGGAGATTGCTGACTGGGCGCCGGAACTGCTCGTAGCGGTTGTCGAAGGAGATCCACAGCGACGCCGCTGGCAATGGGCGCTTGAAGATGTGCCAGTCAAGGTGGCCAACTATGAGGTCGTGGTGCGGGATCGCGAACTGGTGGCTGAGTTAGGACTTTCGTTCGATCTCGTCGTCATCGATGAGGCGCAGCGCATTAAAAACCGCTCGAGCCACACGAGCCAGGCCGTGCGGTCTCTCTCTCGCAATCGCAGTTGGGCTCTCACTGGCACGCCGGTGGAAAATAGTGCCGAAGATCTCGTGGGTATCTTTGAGTTTGTGGCGCCGGGGCATCTATCCGACAGTATGTCGCCGCGTGCCATGGGCGCAGCGGCTGCCGACCATGTGCTCCGCCGCACAAAGGACCGCGTGCTCAAGGATCTGCCGCCACGACTGAATCGCGACGAGCGGATCGAACTCACCGCCGAACAGCGGGAGACCTACCGGCGGGCGGAGGAGGAGGGCGTGCTTCGGCTTTCTAAGATGGGGCAGGGGGCGGCGATTCAACACGTCTTTGAACTCATCCTACGGCTGAAGCAAATCTGTAACTTCGATACGGCAACCGGCGAAAGCGCGAAGCTCGAATGCCTCGAGGCAGAGCTCGATGAGATTCATGCCAGCGGCCGGAAGTCGCTCGTGTTTAGCCAATGGGTTGAAACGATCGGGCGTTTGCGTGGCAAGCTGTCCCGGTTTGGTGCGCTGGAATACCACGGCGGCATGTCGACTGCGGCCCGCGACGAGACAATCGAGCGATTCAAACACGATCCGAGGCACTCGGTTCTTCTGCTCTCCTACGGCGCCGGTGCCGTCGGGCTCAACCTGCAGTTTTCGCAATACGTCTTTCTCTTTGACCGATGGTGGAATCCAGCGGTCGAAGATCAGGCAATCAACCGCGCCCATCGCATCGGTGCCGTGGGGGCCGTCACCGTCACCCGATTTCTCTCGGTGGATACAATCGAGGAAAGGATTGACGAAGTTCTGCGTCAAAAGCGAGATCTTTCCGATACGATTCTCTCTCAAGCGGAGTCCGCCCCCAGCGCCGGGCTCACGCAGAGCGATCTCTTTGCCCTCTTTCAACTCGTGCCGCCACAACGCTCTGCTGCATGACGCATGACGCATGAGCAGGACGCTCCGCCCAGCGTGTGGTGGTATCCGGGTGGTTACGCATCAGGCTGCCGCTTTCCTGAGCAATTCCATGCGCAATAATCGCGCTCATGGGTGCAACAATTCATCTGGCTGTACGCTTGGCAGAATATTTTTGCAAATTGGTTGAATCTGGTCGACCAGCCACAGCGTGGCATCACCACTGCGAAAAACGCAACTGTGCAGACGTGCCACGATGCCTTTCGCTCCATCGGCCTATCGCCTTTTGCAAATATGGCACGGCGTTTGCAACTCATTTCGTTCCGCTGAATGTTGAACGCGCGATCAGAGTTGTTTCTGGTTCTCGAAGATGACGGCGCAGCGGAGGTGCCGCTTTTCGATGGGTATTCCTTCTTTCCCATTCTGGAGATGCGATGAAGTCTTTTCTTCTGTTTTCTTTTCTGAATCTCCTCGGGAATGGTGCGATCGGCGTCTACCGACGCTGTGCTACGACGGGGTTTGGTCGGCCACTTGCAAACAGCGTGCGGGCCTCTAGGTCGAAGTTCGTGGTGGCAGTGGCGGGAATGGCCTTCATGGCCGCGTTTCTGGCCGTGCTCCCAGCAGTGGGCTTAGGAGCCGACGATTCCGTCGTGGAACCGGTCGTGGCTGCTGGGACTGATGCTGGAGTGACAGCGACTGGCTACAGGCCCAACGTGATGTCCAACGAGCAGATGGTGGAGAAACTCTGGACCGGTGCCGACACCGTCTGGGTGCTCATCTGTGCCTTTCTCGTTTTCTTCATGAACCTTGGGTTTGGTTGTGTTGAGACGGGCTTCGCGCGGTCGAAAAACTGCGTCAATATCCTTTCTAAGAATTTCATCGTGTTCGCGGCCACATCCTTTGCCTTCTGGTTGCTGGGCTGGGATCTGATGTTTGGTTCCGGTGACGGTGCCTGGATTGGCAATTCCGGCACATGGATGGTGGGCGGCTTCGACCCGGCATTCGACAATAGCCCTCTGATGGGCGACAAGTACAAGGGCGTGTATGGGGCCATCAGTTGGACGCACGTGCCGCTCTACGCGAAGTTTTTCTTTCAGCTCGTCTTTGCCGGCACAGCGGCGACGATCGTTTCCGGTGCCGTTGCCGAACGGATCAAGTACCATTCTTTCATCATCTTCTGCTTCGTCATGGCGATCGCCATCTATCCGGTCGTCGGCCACTGGATCTGGGGGTTTGGCTACTTGGCCAAGGTTTGGAATTTCTGGGACTTCGCCGGCTGCTCGGTGGTGCACTCGGTGGGTGGATGGGCCGCTCTGACTGGCGCCATCATTCTGGGCCCACGGATTGGCAAATACTCCTCCAACGGTAAGACCAACGCTATTCCAGGCCACAACATGACCGCTGCCTTCATCGGCACCCTCGTGCTTTGGTTTGGATGGTTTGGCTTCAATGCGGGCAGCACGATGGGCGTGGCCGGTGACGGCGGTGCGCTTGCGTCCCTCGTTGTCGTCAACACCAATGCGGCTGCGGCGGCCGCAACCCTGACGGCAACGCTGACGGCTTGGCTGTTGCTGGGCAAGCCCGATATAGGGATGACGCTCAATGGATGCCTCGCGGGGCTCGTGGGGATCACGGCCAGTGCCGCCTACACAAGCGTGCCATGCGCATTCATCATCGGGGGAATCGCTGGGGTTCTTGTGATTTTCTCCGTGCTGTTCTTCGACAAAATACGTGTCGACGATCCCGTCGGTGCCACCAGCGTGCATCTCGTCTGCGGAATCTTCGGCACTCTCTGTGTCGGCCTGTTCACAACGACGGATCTTTCCACCACGGTGCTCAGTACGCCGTTTGGCACTGCCGATGCGGGCGGTCCCACCGCCGGCCTGTTCTTCGGAGGCGGCACCAAGCAGCTCATTGCGCAACTCATCGGCGTGTTAATGGTTGGAGCCTACGTGGTGCCTGTCTCGGCCATTGCTTGGCTGCTGATCAAGGCCTTGGTTGGACTCCGGGTCTCGCCGCAGGAAGAGATTGAGGGGCTCGACATCCACGAGCATGGCAACGAGGCCTACCACGGATTCGTGCTGGTGCGAAACGAATAGCGACGATCCAGAAGGATGTCCCAACGGCTTGGGTGGGCACTCCGCCTCGCTCACCCAGGCCGGGGCATTCTTCAGTGATTTCAGGGAGACACCGGACCCTGAACGCAGCAGAGAATCGGCGAGAGTTGCTTCTCTCTTTACTGACGGTCCACTTGTGCCTGAAGCTAGCAGGCCGTTACGCTTTGAGTTTCGATGGAGTTGGAGACGCCGTCTGTGAAGCTCATTATCGCAATCATCCAGCCGAGTAAGTTGGAGCGTGTCAAACAGGCGTTGTCAGAGGTCGAAGTTTTTCGGCTCACCGTTCTGGACGTGCAAGGCTTTGGCCGACAAAGGGGGCACGCGGAAACCTATCGAGGCCACGAGATTGCGGTGAATCTCCTACGCAAGGTACAGCTCCAAATCGCGGTGAACGACGACTTCGTGGAGCCCACGATCGCGGCTATTATTCAAGGAGGCCGTTCTGGCGATCGCGGCGAGATCGGCGACGGCAAAATCTTTGTGTTGCCAATGGACCAATGCGTTCGCATCCGGACTGGCGAAAAGGGCCGCGAGGCGATCTGAGCGATCCGCTCGCGCCTTTGGCTCGTTGGCTCTTTTGTTCGCTGTCAATCGGGCTGTGCGTTGTGGTGGATACGAAACCGCGCACTGCTGGCTCCGGAATGGCAGAAGTCTCCTCGCGGTGGCTTTTTCTCTGCGGGGTTCTGTGGCGGTACCCGGCTCAGAGGAGTCGAAAAATCCAAATGCTCGTCGAGCTTCCGCCAGTTCCGTCGCTGTCAATCGGGCTGTGCGTTGTGGTGGATATGAAACCGCGCACTGCTCGCTCCGGAATGGCAGAAGTCTCCTCGCGGTGGCTTTTTCTCTGCGGGGTTCTGTGTTGCTCGATCAGTGCTTGCAGTTCTTACGACTCCAGTTCGGTGCGCTGCGGATGCAGTTTGGGCTGACTGCCCAGGGCTACGCGGTTGACGGCCGCTAGGAAGGCTTTTGCAGAGGCTTCGAGCGAGTCGGTGGAAACTCCGCGGCCACGGTGAATGTGGCCGTTGGACGTGGGGTCCGGACAGACTTCCTGCAGTTCCACGGTGACTTCGGCCTGTGCGTCCTTGCCGACGGTGACAGCTTGCACGCGGAAGTCGCGGCAGATCGTCGTGATGCCAGTCAGCTTTTCGATGGCCAGAAAAATCCCGTCGATGGGCCCGTCCCCAGCCGTGATTTCAACCGATTTTTCCTCGCCACCCTGCAAGACACGCAGCGTCACTCGCGGCGGACGGTCGCTGGCACAGGAAAGTTCGTAGCCCACGAACGAAAACCGTTCGGGCAATGCCGAAAATTGATGTTCGCAGAGGGCCGCAATGTCACCGTCGTAAATTTCCTTCTTGCGGTCGGCTAAGGCCTTGAATCTCTCAAAGAGGGATTGCAGCTGTTCCGGCGAGAGTTGATAGCCCAACGCCTTGGCTCGGTCGGCCAACGCTGCGCGGCCGCTGTGCTTGCCTAAAACAAGATCGGTGCGATCCAGTCCAACATCCTCGGGACGCATGATCTCGTAGGTGCGACGCTCCTTGAGCATCCCGTCTTGATGGATTCCGGCCTCGTGGGCGAAGGCATTGCGACCCACAATCGCTTTGTTGCGAGGCACCTGGATGCTCGTGATATTGGCAACGAGTCGGCTGGTGGGGACGAGTTTTTGCGTCACGATGCGAGTGTCAGCGGCGTAGTAGTCGCTCCGCGTACGCAGGGCCATCACCACCTCTTCCAGCGAGCAGTTGCCAGCCCGCTCCCCCAGCCCATTGATTGTGCATTCGATCTGGCCTGCTCCGGCTTCCACTGCCGCCAAACTGTTGGCCACGGCCAGGCCGAGATCGTCGTGGCAATGCACGCTGATGACGGCTCGTTCAATCCCTCGCACCCGCTCCCGCAGGCTTTTGATCACGTGGTGCATCTGCAGGGGAGTGGCGTAGCCAACGGTGTCCGGAATATTGACGGTGGTGGCGCCGGCGTCGATCACAGCCTCGACCACCCGGCAGAGAAAATCGATTTCCGTGCGTGCGGCGTCTTCTGGAGAAAATTCGATGTCGCCACACAGGTTTCTGGCCCGCTGCACTCCGGCTATCGCGCGGGCCACCACTTCGTCCTCGTTCATGCGCAGTTTAAATTCGCGGTGGATGGAACTGGTTGCAAGAAACAGATGGATCCTAGGTTGCGGCGCATGCTCAAGCGCCTCCCAAGCCCGGTCGATATCGGCATCGTTGCAGCGAGCCAGGCCGCACACCGTTGCGCCGCGAACGGTCTGGGCAATTGCTCGCACGCTTTCAAAATCTCCGGGAGAGGCAATCGGGAAGCCTGCCTCAATCACATCCACATTGAGTTGCACCAAGGCGTGGGCAATCTCCATTTTCTCCGTGAGGTTCATGCTTGCCCCAGGAGATTGCTCACCGTCGCGAAGCGTGGTATCGAAGATGCGGACGATGCGAGGGAGTGCCATGGGAGTTCCAGTGGGGAGCGATGGTTGAAAGCAGAAGAGTGAACGTGCCCCGTTTGAAAAGCAGCGTTTTTAAGTCTACTCGGACGTTTCCGGTTTTGTGTAGACTGCCAGATGAGGAGACCAGAGAGCAGACGTTGGTTCGAAGTACGTTCCGAGGAATCGTTGCCATGTCCACTGCCGCGTCATTCGAAAGGCCGGAGACCCATCAGGCCCACGGACAGCCTCCGCTAGTGGGACAGCCTCCGCTAGTGGAACAGCCTCCGCTTGTGGAACAGCCTTCGCTTGTGGGACAGCCTTCGCTTGTGGGACAGCCTTCGCTGGCGCGTGAACGCTCTTTGTCCGGGAAAAAGGAGGGCGGGCGTTTCGGCTTCATCCGCCGCAGTTTATTTGGCACGGTCTGCTTGTTGTTGGGTGTCGCTGCTTGGTGGTGGCTGACAACGCATCATTTTTCAGGCACGGAGCACTTGCAACCATCTCCTAGGCCACCAGTCGCGGTCTCGCCGGCCGAAAAAGATGAAGTCGTCGTGA
>QWQH01000078.1 GCA_003670915.1 Planctomycetota bacterium
CGGCAGTGTGTCGGAGTGGTGGCTGTGTCTGATCCCATCAAGGCTTCGACGCTTGAGGCGGTGAAGAGCCTGCATGCAATGGGGCTGCGGATCATCATGCTCACCGGCGACAATGCACAGACGGCCAAAAGAGTGGCCCAGCACCTCGGTATCGATGAATACCACGCCGGAGTCCGTCCCGAAGGGAAGTACGAACTGATTGTGTCGCTGCGAGCCCAAGGCCGTACGGTGGCAATGGCAGGTGACGGCATCAACGACGCACCCGCATTGGCCGCTGCGGATGTGGGGATTGCCATGGGCACAGGAACCGATGTGGCGATCGAGTCGGCAGGAGTCACGCTCGTCAAGGGCGACCTGCGAGGCATTGTGAAGGCCCTGCAGTTGGGCCGCCGCACAATGCGTAATATCCGCCAGAATCTTTTCTTTGCGCTGGTTTACAACGCGATTGGCGTGCCGATTGCGGCCGGAGTGCTCTTCCCGTTCTCCTCGCACCTGCTGCTCAATCCCATGCTTGCTGCAGCGGCGATGAGCCTCAGTTCGCTCTGCGTGGTGGGCAATGCACTGCGGCTGCGAAAATGACGCGCTTTTGGGCAGGGTTGTTCAAAAACAGCAAGGATTGGTTACGATACTTAGTTCATTGAGGTGCGTCTCTGCGTGCCTCGTGTATATCATGTGGTATCAAGACAAACGCACCTGAAAGGAACGATCGCCATGGGCAAGGGCAACAACTCGCAGAAGAACGACAAGAAAAACAAGAAACCCAAGCAAGAAAAAACGAAACCCGCAATCAAAAAGTAGTCGGCACAAGAGCCGTTCCAGAAAGCTATGTCAGACGAAACGCCACACGCTCCTGCCCCAGCAGGCCCCACCTCTGCGCCGCGTGCCCTAGGCGAGGCTGCCCAACCAGCCAAGCTCAGCGGTGTGGAATTGGTAAAAACAGCCAGCAACTATCTGCTGGGCGACATTCCCCAAGAACTCGTCGACGGTGCTCCCGGTTTTGGAAAAGCCAGCATCCACCTGCTCAAGAACCACGGCACTTACCAGCAGGACGACCGGGAGACTCGGAAAGCCCGAGAAGGCGCGAAGAGCTTGCGGGAAATTTCGTTCATGGTGCGAACGCGTATTCCGGGCGGCAAAATGACCGCCGCGCAGATGCTCGCCGAGATCGACTTAGGCGACGAGTTGGCAAATGGCACCGTGCGACTCACGACTCGGCAGGGGATTCAGCACCACGGCATCGTGAAGGGGGATCTCAAGGCCACGATTCAACGCATCAACGAGATTCAACTCTCGACGCTGGCGGCCTGTGGCGACGTAGAGCGAAACGTCATGTGTTGCCCTGCACCGATCAGAAATAATCCGGTGCGAGATCAGATGCAGGCCATGGCCGACAGGCTGGCCGAACACCTCGCGCCTCAAACGCGTGCCTACCACGAGATTTGGCTCACCGATTCGGATACCGGCGAGAAAACGCTAGCCGGTGGCGGCTCAGCAGGCAAAGAGGTCGAGCCAATCTATGGACCGACGTATCTGCCCCGGAAATTTAAAACCGCGTTTGGCCTCCCGGAAGACAATTGCGTCGACATCTATGCCAATGACCTAGGGTTTCTCGTGGTACACGAGGATGGAAAAATTCTTGGCTACAACGTCTTGGTTGGGGGAGGCATGGGCGTGACGCCAAGTGCCGCCAAGACATTCCCCGCGCTTGCCAAGCGACTCGGCTTTGTGCCCGAGGAGGATGTGCTCGCGATCGCCACTGCGATCGTGGAAGTGCAGCGAGACTTTGGCAACCGTTCCGACAGAAAAGTGGCCAGGCTGAAGTACACGATCCACACGATGGGGCTGGAAAACTTTCGGGCTAAGGTGGAAGAGTATTTTGGGAAGCCGCTCCTGCCGTGCCACCCCAGCGACGTGCACGGTTTCGATGACCACATTGGCTGGCACGAGCAGGGAGATGGAAAGTTTTGCTACGGACTGAATGTGGAAAACGGTCGCATCCTCGACTCGCACAAACCTCAGGATTTAGAGAAGCATCCTGGCGGTTTCCGTCTCAAAACGGCACTGCGTCAGATTCTCCAAGATATCCAGCCGGGCGTGCGGATCACAGCGCACCAGAGCCTGCTGTTTACCGACTTGCACGTCACCGACCGGGTGCGGATCACAGAAATTCTGCATGCCCACGGAGTGAAAACCTCGGAGGAGATCTCTACGTTACGACGCTGGAGCATGGCGTGTGTGGCATTGCCAACCTGTTCGTTGGCTGTAGCCGAGAGCGAGCGGGTGCTGCCCGGTCTCATCGACTCCCTTGAGCCGGAGGTGGCAACACTGGGGCTCTCCAATGACGCCTTCACGCTCCGCATGACCGGCTGCCCGAACGCGTGTGCCCGGCCCTACAACTGCGACATCGGCATCGTCGGCCGCACGCTTGGGAAATATACGATTTTTCTGGGTGGCCGACTCTTGGGAGATCGCCTCAATGCGATCTATAAGGATGTCGTGCCGTTTGAGGAGTTGTGCAAAGAAATCACAGCAGTGCTTGCGTGCTATAAGGCTGAACGCACGGCCGGTGAAACGCTCGGCGACTTCTGTCATCGTAAGGGAGTCGAATCCGTTCGCGTGTGGGCCAACGAGTGGTTGGCCGGGGCTCGCGGGCACGGCTAGAGCCGCGTCTTTTGAGCGTGGAGCGGAAGCCCGTCGCCGGGGCTGGGCATAGCACGCCTGATTCACTCGGTGCCTGCGTGAACGCACGTGCCGTGCGGGAGGAAGCCGCCGGGGGCGGGTAAAGTCTCCGCTTCGATGCGAGGATACGCCGACTCGCGTCAACTTCACCCGACCCTAGGGCTCGCCAAGCGATTGCTCGGACTTGATCTGCATCGGCTTGGAGAACTCGCCGGCTTCGCACGCCAGAGAACAATCAAATGGCGACTCGTGTCGGTCTAGTCGGGCGTAGCAAATGCCTCAGGCTCGGTGAGCACAAATAAGTGGCCGTGGTCGGATGTCAGAATGACCACGGTCGTGTTCCACGTATCGGTGCGTTCAATCCACTCAACAACTGCGCGAAATGCGGCATCCCCGCTGCGAATAGCGCCGATGCAGTTGTCGATATTATTCGCGTGACAGGCCCAATCCACATCCCCCGGCTCCACCATGAGCCAAAACCGCTGCTTCGTGCCGAGCACATCCAGTGCGGCGCGAGTCATGTCGGCAAGCGTTGGATTTTCGTTGATGTCAGCAGGCGTGTACGGAGATCCAACGCTGTACTTCTTTTTGAGCGCGTCTTGAGTGTCAGGCGATTCTGGCGGGGCGTTGACCGGGATGGAGTCGCCATCGGCCGTCTGAAACGGCAGGTTGCCTTCCGGAATGCCAAAAAATCCAAACAGACGATGCTTGCCAGCCACCGCCTCGGCCGCCGCCTTGGCCAGTACAGTAGCCCCAGATTGTCCAGGCGTGCGCAGGGCCATTCGGTAGCGGCCACCCACTGCTGAATCGATTTCCTGCAGCGTTGAATCGGCCACATATTTATTCCCTGGTTCGAAGTTGCGGCCCTGCCCTTGGTCGTTCTCTACGTCCACTCCAAAGCCCCCACCGATCAGCACATCGACTCCCGGGAGCGGATCGGTTTTATGCGAGATCGACTTCAGGCCCAAAAGGTCGCGAGCGATATCTTGGTAGTCGTCGCGACTGACGTTGTTGGCATAGGTGCAGGCTGGAGTGGCATGCGAAACCGGCACACTCGACACCACGCCAATGGCCCAGCCCTGCCGCTGCAGCATCGCGGCTGCCGGCTCTATGGGATTGCCTCGCACGTCTACATTGATGGCGTCGTTGTACGTTTTGCGTCCGGTAAATAGCGACGTGGCCGATGCCGCAGAATCGGTGACCGCATGCGGTTGTTCCCGCGAGCGGCCCATCAGATAGCGCAGGTCCCCGCCGGCATCCCACGGGGAAACGCCCCCTCGCAATGGATCGTACCCACCGGCTGCCGTGCCGCCGGGATTGTGAATGGCTTGGGCATCAACGTCGAACAGAGTGCCACTATTGGCCGGGCTTGTGACGCACGCCCCATAGTCGGTTGGCGCGCCGCGGTAATCCTGAAACGACAGCCCCGTGCCGCGGCCCTCGCGGTAGGCCACTGTGCCGGTGGTTGCAATGGCCGCCGTGCGAGTAGTGGTCCAGTCCATGCCGTCGAAGACCAACAGGATGATGCGAGTTTTTCCTACTGCAACGGCCTCTTGTTGGAGCCGGTAGACATCCGTCTGATCGCAGTAGTTGGCGGTTGGGTTGAGCGTGTTGTCGGGAACCCGGCCGTAGAGGCGTGCGAGGTCTTTAGCACTTCGGTAGACGCTGTTTTTCCCAGTAACGCTTTGGAGCGTCATGCCAAACGTGTAGACGGGAACCAAACGGTTGGAATGGTTTGACCACGAGTCGTAGCGATCGGGTTGGTCACCCCAATGCCCCCACGATGCTCGCCCCGAGTGCTGTGCTTCGGCCTGCATGCTCCGAATGGGATCCACCGATAACACGACGGCAGGCTCGGCAGCCATCACAGACGACAGACCGGCCGGCACTATCGCGCAGGCAAGAACAAAGAGTCTTACGCAGGAAGATCGTCCCACGCTGGGCTCCAGAGCGGCGTTCGCGGAAAAAGCTGGGTCGCAAATTTCTGTGATACTTGCGTCGAGGCTTCCATCCTGCCGGCTGCGGAGGCTTCGAGTGGATCGCATTGCCCCAGCAGTAAACGAGTGAGTTCATCCGCAGAGAGCTTGAGGTAGCTGCGACCCACACGGCCAACGTGCATCGTGGCTTTCCCGTTGGACACAATCACCGATCCTCGGAAATCAGGAGAATCCAAACCCAGTTCGATTGTCTCGCGGATGCCGGCAGCAGCGATGCGTGCCCCCACTACGGGAAGCAGGGCTTCGAGCACCTCTTGAGGCTGAAACAACTTGGCCACAATCATCCGGTCACCCGATTGCGCGCTGCCACCTGTCCGCACAGATCCTGTGCCAGCCACGGCTTCGTGGAGCGGATCGTAGGCGCCCGACTCATACACAATCTCTTGCCTGTCGTTCTCAATTGCCTCGGCACAAACCCTAGCCAGAATGTCGCGGTCGAGGCCTGGAAACTCGGGGTCGGCAAGCAGTTCGAGGACGCGATTTCCAGACTGAATCGCATACCCAACGATCCGTGCTGTTGTCTCGTGCAGGTCGTAGCGGTCCTGCCCCACAAGCGCCACGATGATGGAATCAAATGCAGCCCGACTCACAAGCCAGCGAGAATACGACTCACTCCTATCGGCCGGACCAATAAAGCGAGAGGCGTTTTGTTTGTAGATCCGGAGAATGGCCGGGAGTTCAACATGCCGCCACTGCCGCATCGTGACAGACTCTCCGGTTCGCTGCGGCGATTCGAGGAGCCGTGCCAGAATTTCCGCTGGACGGCCCGGCGTGGCGCAGTCGCGACCCAGTACGGCCCAACCCAGTTCGTGGAACGATGCAGCAATGCGCGTGCGAGAGAAACCGATGCACGCACCGATCTGCCGCATGCGCTCCTCCGCGGCTTGCACGAGCCTTTGCCCATGTCCGGCGCCGCGACACTCCGGCAGCACGGCCACGCGATCGATCGTGGCAGCACGCACCGCCACACCGCCCAACAGGGCACTGCGAGGCATCACTTCAACATGGCCGACAATCTGTCCAGCCAAACGAGCCACAAGGCGGTTGGCAGAATCGTGTTCTGGATGATCTACAGCAGCGTGAAACTCAGCCTTGGAAGGAGGGGACGGCAGACCGGAAAGAAGTTGCAGGATTTCGTTTTGATCGCCCGCACGGGCCGGCGCCACGCGGCATTCTTCCAGCATCCACGCTGGGGGCTTCATCGGTCGTACGGGTTGGTGGGGCAGATGGCGTACCGCTGGCCGCTTGGTGGCGGGACGGCGGCTCACAACTGTGCCTGCAGGCCGGATTTCCACAATGGTGTGAACCGACTTCCTGACCGACACCTTCATTTCTGGCAGAGACTTGAAACCCACTGTGGCAGGCGGCCGCTTTCCCTTGCCGGCCTGTTTGTGCGTCAACTCCAGCGTGGCAGGAGCCAATCGAATCGCCACGCCACCATCGCTGGCCGAACGCGTCAGCAGCGGCCGCGTGTGGGAAGCCCTTGGCTTTGCCGTGCCCGCCCGGATTTTGAGTCGGGTCTTTGCGCCCATTTTTGCCTCTTGAGATGGCGTCTTTCCGCCACTCTTGCGGGCAGATCTTCGAGACTCGATCGCCTGCCCGACTTGCCCCACGGCCCGCGAGGGCGTGCGTGCCGATGCCCTGACGGGTGATCGGCGGGGTAAACGTTTTGTGGAACGACCTGCATGACGCATGGTTTCTCCTCTCCCTGGAGTGACACAAACATTCCGTTGCTTCTTACGATAAGCCGATTCTCAATCGTTTTCCAGTAGCAGGAACATTTTCAGCGTTTTTTCGGTAAAAAAACACCAAGGATACTCGCGCGACTGGAGTAATTTTTGGGCTCGCAGCCCGGCGGCCAGCGGGCCAACCCGACCCAAGAGCTCGCTGCGCACCGGTTGAGTGTGGTACGCAAGGCGATCGTTCGAGGCACGGATTTCGCGGCAACGCCTCTGGGCAAGGGTTGGCGTTGGAAACGTCTCGATCCAGCGGGCCTTCTGAGCGATGAGCTCTCGCACGTGCTCTGGTTGGGCGGCGGTGGGCACGAGGTGACGTTCGGGGTGAAACTCCAGATCCCGTAACGCATGGTGGACACGGGCCAGTTCCGCGCCTGGATCGCTCGCCGCGATCTCCCCAAAAATGGCATCGACCGGGAGGCGGAGCGTGCCAGACACAACGGCATACCGCGGTGGATCGCACCCAGTCAGGCGGCGCACGAGGTCGTCGGTGAGCTGGTCGTAGACGGCGCCTCCGATGCCGTGCACAAACACATCGGCCACAAGCAACCTGGCCACGAGCGTGGTGATAATTGCCCGCGGCCTCAGTCTTAAGGCGTGTTCCTCCATGCGAGACAGGGCATCCACCCACTTTGAGGGAGATGTTTCTGGCGAGATTGGAAGCTCCACTCGCAGCGTTTCCATGTCGGAAAGCACGAGCATACCTGAAGTATTTGTGTTGGCAAAAACGCGACGTCGCCTGGGGTCGTCTTGCGACCAGATCCACCAGGGCACCTCAAACCACGGTCCATCTGATGGGTTGTCGATGCGCATCACGAGGTCGGGCATCGGCCTGGCTCGACCCCGCTGGCGGTGCGTGCGGCGGTAGTCGGTGAGCGTTGCGTTGTAGGCCTCGTGCAACTGTCTGGCGTGGGCCAGCAGCCAGCCCATAAACACCATCACCGTTGGCAGGCGACACAGTTCACTCACCGGCAGTTCGAGTGTCTCAAGACCAAACCTGGCTTCCAGCGAGTGGCGGGCCTGCGCCATCGCCAGTCCCAGCCGATGGCACTCGCCGGCACGCTCCACCGCCAGAGGCCACCAGCGTCGCAGGATTGGGTTGGGCTCAAGAGGCTTGAGCAGATCGCTTGCTCGATCGCCGAATGATGCAAAGAGATCGGGATCCAGAATACCGCGTTCCTCCCAGGCCATTTCAGCTGCCGGGCTATCGAAAGGCACTTCCTCCAGATGCGCTTCGTGCGGCGAGCCTATCGGCACCCCCACGGTTGTGCGGACGCAGCGGTCGCTATCCACCACGAGATTAATTGCCGTGCCGGAGACGGCGCGGGCATAGGCGTCGAGCGCGGAGTTTTTGAGCCAGACTCCCGGATGGAATAGTTCGGGCTGGTGACCTCCCATCACAATGGGCCGGGCGATCCAGTCGGCCATATCAGAAGGCCGCTCAATATCCCTGTAGTTGGAAGTGTATTCCGACGCCACGGTGAGCACTTCGCGGCGGGTGGCGGCTACGAGTTCCCAGAGCCGGAGATCGCCGATCCGGGTGTTGAACGCAGCCCGAAGGAGCCGGTTGTTGTCGATGAGCGTTTCAATCGAATCAGCCGGTGCCTCGGCCGACGGCACGACCGGTGGATCAATCAATCGCCCGCCCGATTGCTCGGGGGCTGTGTGAGAACTGCGAAAGGGAAACATGGCCAAAGAATATGCCTTCGACGCGTCAACGGGATTCCGAGCTACCGAGCCGCGGCATGAGCGGCTGCACCCACGGCCATTTCCGCACGATCAAGCACGCAGCGGTAGTAGGCCAGACGGGTTGCCGCGTCGTCCAGTGCGCCTCCAAAACTCCTCGCCAAATCGAGGTAGACCAGCGGCACGGGCAGTTCCAGGATGTGTACTCCTGCGGCCGCCGCCTGCACCCATACCTCCAGCGGCATCGCATAGCCTGTCTCGTTGATGTGCAGTAACTCGATGGCCGATCGCGTGTAGGCCTTGAAGCCGCAGAAGGCGTCCGTGAGGCCAAGGCTGAGCCTCGCGTTGATCTCGGCAGTGATTTCAGCGTTGATCCGGCGACGCGATTCGGGAGGCTGGTTGTCGCCCTCAAAATGCTTGAGATAGCGGCTGCCGCTCACGATCGTGGCGGTAGATTGCACGCGGTGTGGATCCGGCATGGCTGCGGCGATCAATGCGGGAATGAGCCGTGGCTGGTGCTGGCCGTCGCAGTCGATTGTGACCAGCCCATCCCAATCGCCAGCCAGTGTGGTTGCAAAGGCAGTGGCCAATGCGGCACCGTAGCCGCGATTTGTTTCGTGGCGAACCAAGCGAATGTCTCGCCGCTTGGCAAGTAAATCCGCGGTGCCGTCGGTCGAGCCATCATCCACCGCCAACACATGTGGGGTGAAATGGAGTACCTCGTCCAGCACCGCCGATACATGCGAGACTTCATTGTAAACCGGCAGGGCTGTCAGAAACTTCGGCACGAGTTCTGCCTGTGTGGCTAAGAAGGTTTCAAAAGGGGCGTTTTGAGATCTGCGCAAGTGTAGCGCAAAAAAAACTCGGGGCAAGCAGCATGCACGACTCCATGACTGGTTGATCCGCTCTAGGGACTCCGCATAAGCCACTGCAGCGGGTCCACCTCATCGCGGCTGGCCCAGCAGTGGAGTGCGGGCAGGGCTTCGGCAAGGCGGTGGGCCAGCACGGCCATAGAAAAGTGCTCGCTGGCGTGATGGCCCACTGCCACCACAGCAAGGCCATTGGCTTGAGCTTCGATTGCCCCGTGCAGTTTGATTTCGCCGGTCACAAGCGTGTTGCAGCCGGCCTTCTGGAGCGAGGCCCCCAATTCGCCCCCGCTGCCGCAGACGATTCCCACCCGTCCGGCTTTTTGGTGTGGGTCGCCTGCCACATGCACCCCTTCAACGCCGAGGTGTTTGGCAATGTGTTGGGAGAGGTGGGCGACGGTCCAGCCAGCCTGTGCCATGCCAACCCGACCAAACCCAACCAGCGGGTTGAGTGCATCCGGTTGGATTGGCACGCGATCCTCGAGCCCAATCGCAGTGGCCAGCTGATCGTTGATCCCACCGGCAGCGGAATCCCATGCGGTGTGCCCACTCCAGACGGCCACGCCCGCGCCGAGCAACTCCAAGAGCACGCGGCCCACGCCCGATCCATCGGTGATTCTGCTCACAGGCCGAAACGGGATGGGATGGTGGGTGACCACGAGGTGGGCCCCCTCGCGCGTGGCCTCGCGGGCCACCTCTGGCGTGAGCGAAAGGCATGTCATCACGCGGGAGATTCCTTCGCGGTGAGTGCCAACCAAGAGCCCAACGGCATCCCAGTCAGCGGCCAGTCGCAGCGGCGCGATCCGCTCCAGTGCATCGGTCACCTGATGGATCGAAGGCACAGAATTCATTGCAGGCACACGTTTCATAGATGGCATCGATAGGAGATCAAAGCGATATGAGGATACAATCCGGCGGTCCCTTTCGCGAACCTGTCGGCGCCCTTATGCACACATCCCAATTTTCAGTCGGTACCCTCTCCCTGGCCCGCGATCTGCGGTCGGCCCTGCGAGTCGCAAGAGAACTGGGGCTGCATGGAGTGGAGCTGGATGCTCGCCGAGGACTGGACACCGAACAGATGTCGCAGACGGGCATCCGGCAGATTCGCAAGTGGATTGGCGACGAGGGCCTTGTGGTGGCGGCGGTGGCGTTTCCGACGCGCAGCGGCTATGGCGACGCCGATCGCCTCGAAGGCCGCATTGCTGCAACCAAGGCAGCCATGCAACTGGCGCACGCACTCGGTGCATCGGTTGTAACGAATCACATCGGCGATATTCCGCCGCAGTTCTTGCCGCAAGAATCGCCAAAGCGGGATGAGCAGCAATCTCCACCCACCACGGATCCACGCTGGCAACTGCTGCTGGATGTACTGACGGATTTGGGTGATTGGGGGCATCGCGTGGGCGCAGTGCTCTGCGCCGAAGCAGGCCGCTCATCCCCGGCCGACTTGCTGCGAGTTTTTCGGGCGTTGCCGGAAGCCGCGATCACGTGCAACCTCGTGACTGGCTCGCTGGTCGTCCACGGACACGATCCGGTTGAAGCCGTGGACATACTCTCCTCGCAGATCGGCCACGTGCAGGCAAGCGATGCCGTGGCCGGTGCCTATGCAGGCCGCGGTCGCGCGGTGATTGTCGGGAGTGGACAGGTCGATCTGCCGGGCGTGTTGGCGGCATTGGAGGAGCGGAGCTACCGCGGTTGGATCGAACTGGAACCGGTCGAGAGCATGGGTGCCAGAGCCGAACTTGCAGAAGCCATTCGCTCGCTTCGAATGCTCTAAATCAACAGGCGCACAAGGCCATTGGCCCGGAGTGCTTGGATATGGTTTGCTTTCCGCCTGCTTTCGGACCGGGCGTTGAAATTCCGCAGTCGAACTGCAAAAGTGAGGTGAGATCCGCACGCAGGCACTGATGCCTCAAAGCATGGTCGCCGCGTAGCGATTCGGCACAATGGAATCGGTCCATGTCAGAAGTTGACACCCTCCTCGCCCAACACGCGCCGTGGGCCAACGTGGATCGGCAGTGGACGTTGACGCCGTTTGAGACGTTCATGTGGCTGGACGATCGGCCGCAATACCCCCTCTTGTTTGAGATCAATCTTCAATTCGCGGGCGATATTGATCCCGAGGCGATGCGCGATGCGTGGCGATTCGCACTTGGGCGTCATCCGCTTTTGCGGTCTACGATTCAATCCACCTCGCGGCACGTTCAGTGGCATGCCCCTGCGACCGGGTGGTCGGAATTGAACGTGGTATCCAAAGGAGACAAGCCTCCGCTGCGAGCCATGGCAGTCGATCTTGAAAAGTCGACGGGCCTACATGGTTGGTTGTGCGAAACAGCCGTTGGCTGGGATGTCAAAATGCTCTTCCATCACGCCTGCTGCGACGGCCAGGGCGCGAGAATGTTTTTGCAGGATCTTGTGCTGGCCTATGCGGTGCTCCGCGGATCTTCGAAAGAGCGAGATCCGTTTTTTGCAGCCGACATCGCGCATCTCGACCGGCGAGGCGAATATCCTCCGACTGTTGGGCTCGATAATTCATCGTGGCGAAAGTTTCGCAAGGCATTTCAGTGGGCCTTTCTGACACCGCAGCCGACGGCAATCGATGCGCCGCTGGTCAATCGATCACCCACCGGTGATGGGTCGCTCAGCGTGCTGGGTTGTTGTTCGCACACGTTTGAGGCCGATGTGGTGGCCCAGATGCAAGATCCCCGGCAGCGTTCCGGTGCAGCCTTGAACGACATTGCCGTGGCCATGCTCTTTGCCACATTGGGAGAGTGGCAACGCGATCACGGCACCCACCCCAATGCGAGGGTGCGGGTGACGGTGCCGTTCGATTTGCGCAATCGGGATGATGAGCGGATGCCCGCGACGAATCGGTACACCTATATGTTTCTGAATCGACGGCTCAGGGAGTGCGGCGATTGGGCAACGTTGCTGCCCGGTGTGCAGAGCGAAATGCAGACGCTGCGGCAGTCGCGCATGGGAGTGGAGTTTTTAGAAGGATTGCGTACGGCGGCCAAATGGCCACAGGTATTGCGATGGGTGCTCCAACGTGGGCGATGCGTCTCCACCGCCGTGCTCACAAACCTGAGCGATCCTTCCCGCCGTCTGCGCAAGCGACTGCGGGTTGACTCCAACGGGTTCATGTGGCTGGACAACGCGCAGTGTCTCGACATCCAAATCCAAACGCCTCCTCTGCGGCCCGGAACGCGGTGGGGTTTTGGCATTTTTGAGTATGCAAGACGGATGACGATTTCGTTTCGCTACGATACGACGACGATCACACCGGC
>QWQH01000104.1 GCA_003670915.1 Planctomycetota bacterium
ATCCAGTCCCACGATCGCTGAATCTCAGCGGAAAGATGAGCCCGGCCATTGGCCTCCAGAATTGCGTCGTCGAAGTTTTCCACTCCCAGCGAAATACGTGTCATCCCCATGCGCTTAAGCGCTCGCACCTTCGGCTCTGAAAGCGTGCCGGGTTCGCACTCAAACGTCACCTCCTCGGCCCCGCCGCTCGGCCCGCTCCACCCAAAGCTTCGGTGGAGTCCAAGAACCAGTCGCTCCAGTTGCTTCACGCTCAAAAAAGAGGGAGTGCCGCCACCAAAGTAAACGTATCGCAATGGGCGGCCAGCGATGGCCCGATGAGCCGCCGCAATTTCTGCCTCTCTGGCAAGCGCCTGCGAATACCGCTCCACATCGGCAGCCGATGTATCGGTGTAGACCCGGAAATAACAGAACTTGCATCGTTTACGGCAGAAGGGGATGTGGAGATAGAGGCCCAGCGGCTCATGGCTGGGCAGGGCATCCATCGCCGCCAACACGTCCGGCACTTCTGTGTCGGTCCACTTGGAAAATGGCGGATAGTTCGCAACAAAATATCCGCCTGGCTCTGTCGTGTCGCTCATCAACTCATGCCATCTTTCGAGGCTGCTGGCCTCACTGTCGGTTCAACACGCCGTGCCTGCGTTTGTCCCTCGGGAAAAATCGGGGTATCCGTGCCGCTGAGCAGGCTCCGACCCCACGCGGTGCTACGAGTCGGCGAGGCCACGGGCTGCCAGCAGATCGTCGAAGTCTCGCAGATGGTAGGCCACGCTGGCCTTGTCCAGCACTTTGCAGAGTCCACGCAAAGCAATCCCCATGCCATCTGGCCCACTGGTGCCGCCAAACTGACCGCCGCCACGCACGTGCGGTTCCAGATCCAGAAAAACTCCGGGGATGCCACGGCGTTGGAGTTTTTTTGTAAGCGCCGGCAGCATGGTACGGAGATCCGAGAGGATCCGCTGGTGACCGGCTGCACCCACATCAGCAGGCACAAAATGAGCCAACGACATCTCGTCGACATGCTTCCCTCGCGCCGCCCCGGAAACCTTTCTGTAGTCCTTAATATGCACCCAGCCGAGGCCCGGCTTCATCGCCTCCCACTGGCGATAGACCTCCGCTGCAGAGAAGCCCTGCACGATTATGTTGGCCGCATCGAACACAAGCACAAGGCCTGGATGGTTCACGCGTCGATAGATTTCGGCGAGCAATTCGCCCGTCTGGCCAACGAGGTTTGCCTCCACCTCCAGCCCGAACGTGAGGTCGGACCGGTGGCATGCCTCGGCAATCTGCCCGATTCGATCAGCGGCCTCCTCCATGTGATCTTCGGGCTTCGCCCCACGAGGCGGATAAAATGAAAATCCGCGAATGAGCTTCGTTTCAAACGCATGTGCCAATTCGCAGGCCCGCGAGACGTCCTGCGAGAGATATTTCTTGAAGGGCACGAACTTATTTTTTGTGCCGTCGGCTTTCTCCAAAAGCTTGACCTTTCCGATCGGCGAGGCAATTGACGCCACGTTGAGCCCGTACTCGTCCTCTAGGTGACGAATTTTTTGGATCTCGGGCAACGTCAGTTTCATGACGTTTTTGATCCCCTTGCCCACGTCGATAAACCGCAGGCTGTAATATTCCAAGCCAATGGCAGCCAGAGCCGTGAATTGTTCGACTGCCGAAAGATGAAACGCCGACTCGTCGGCAAGAGCCGACAAAAGAACGCGGGAAGCTGGTGCCATGGAAGTGCTTGCTTTCTGGTGCGATGCTCGACGCTGAATCATAAAACGCTGAATCACGGAAAAGGGAAGTGCTATTCTGCCCCCGGTGTGACTGAAAAGAAAGGCCCCTCAGCGAGGCGCGAGCCGGATAGAATCGGAGATGGCGCGACCTTAGAACGCGGGCAGATGGTCGCCGGTGGGATGCGAGACGGCAATCCGCGAGGAGATGCCTCCGCGTGGCGTGAAGTGGGCTAACAGCGTCATGCGGCGGGGCTGAAGAACAGCCACCAGATCATCCAGAATGCGGTTGGTTACGTTCTCATAGAAGATGCCTTCGCTTCGAAACTTCTGCAGGTACAATTTTAAACTCTTGAGCTCCACGCACAGCTGGTCCGGGATGTAGCGAAACGTGAGCGTTCCGAAATCGGGTTGGCCTGTCTTCGGGCACAGCGACGTAAACTCTGGGCAGATGATTTCAATGCAATAGTCGCGAGCCGGAAACTGGTTTGCAAACGTTTCAAACTGTTCTCGCGACGGTTGTGGTGAAGTTTTGCTCATGATCTAGAAAAGTGTGCCATGAAAAATGCTCCGCCGAAAGACACCCCTATAACAGCCGGTTCCTCGGGCTCTACGGCCGCTTGTGATCCCGAAAAGTCGGCCGTTGTGCTGCTCTCCGGCGGCCTCGACTCGGCAACGGCCGCGGCGTGGGCTCTCCACCAAGGCTATCGACTCTCGGCGCTGTCAATCGACTACGGCCAGCGTCACCGCCACGAACTCCTCTGTGCTCGGGCTATCGCCACAGGGATGGGCATCGGCGACCACGTCGTGATCGGAGTTGATTTCACACCCTTTGGCACAAGCGCGCTTGTTGACACTCGCCTGGCCGTTCCCAAGGGACGTTCCAACGAGGCCCTCTCCCACGGAGTGCCCATCACCTACGTGCCTGCCCGCAATACAGTTTTTCTGTCGCTGGCACTGGCGATGGCAGAGGCTCGCGGGGCTGGAGCCATCGTGCTGGGCGTCAACGCCATCGACTACAGCGGCTATCCCGACTGCCGACCAGAGTTCATCGCAGCATTTGCAACCCTCGCACAACTGGCCACTAAGGCCGGCATCGAAGGACAGTCCATGGAAATCCTTGCCCCGCTGGGCACGCTCTCCAAGGCGGATATCATCCGACTCGGCCTTTCGCTGGGGGTCGACTATGGTCTCACCAGCAGTTGCTACGATCCGTCGCACGATGGCTGGCCGTGCGGCCAGTGCGACTCCTGCCTGCTGCGAGCAGCAGGGTTTGCGGCGGTCGAAACGGCTGACCCTCGCTTGAATCGCTAGCCTCACGGAAACATCCAGCGTGCGTATCGCCGAAATTTATTCATCACTGCAGGGCGAGGGGCTTTTGGCTGGCACGCCCAGCACATTCGTGCGGGCCAGTGGCTGTAACCTCCGCTGCCGCTGGTGTGACACCCCCTTCGCATCTTGGGAACCCATCGGGGAAAACTACTCTGTGGCGTCGATTCTGGCGGCAGTGGTGGCCTGCGGGCCACGGCACGTCGTTCTGACAGGAGGCGAGCCACTTCTCTTTCCTGAAGTGATCCCACTGTGCAACGGTCTTGCCAGAGAGGGCTTTCACATCACAATTGAAACGGCCGGCACAGTGCTTCCCGACCTGCACATGCTCACGTCGCCGGTAGACCTCATGTCAATCAGCCCGAAGCTCTCCTCGTCGGCACCGTCGGCCAACACACCGGCCGACTGGCAGGCTCGGCACGAGGCATCCCGCCGGTGCGACACTGTGCTGCAAGCCCTTCTGGCAAGTGGTTTGTATCAGTTGAAATTTGTCATTGAATCTCGGCCAGATCTTGCTGAGGCAATCGCGTGGCTCAATGATCTCGCAGCAACGCCGCTCGGAACAACCGCGCCGGTTGCCCTGGTCGATCGCAGCCGCGTGTTTTTCATGCCGCAAGGTGTGTTGCCATCGGATTTGGCCCGCACGACTCAATGGCTGGCCGCTGAATGCCGCCTCGCAGGAATCCAACTGGCGCCCCGCTACCACATCCAGTGGTTTGGGAACACACGCGGCACATAGCATTCATGGCCTGCGTGGTGTTCATACCTCTGCCCCAGGGGCCACGACCGCAACGGGCGAGTGACCCCGTGGCCCACACACCAGCACAGTTGCTGCGCCCACGGCCACGATCAACATACCTGCCACGAAGAACGGACTCATGTCGGCGGCCCGCGTGTGCGAAAGCCAGAGCGTTGTGAGCGTATTGATTACTGGCGCCAACCCAAACACCACCGGCATGACCGTAAACGGCTTGCCGCCGCACGTAAAAGCCAGAATCGTGCCCAACGCCCCAATGGCCCCGAGCGTGCCCGCGCCGAGGCTCCAGACCCCGCCAGAAATATCCCACGTGCCACGATCCTCTAGCGGAACAAGCAATACCAGTGGCACGAGAACAGCGATTAAAAAATAGGCCGCTCCTATACAAATCAGTGGCCGCAGACGACTGCCTGCCATGGCCGACTGCCCCCTGTGCAGCACCGGCCCATACGCACCCCAGCAGAATATGGCCATCGCCACCGAGAGCAACACCTCGACAAAACGCTCAGGGGTCGGCAGTGCTGCATGGGGCTGCATCTGCGGCTTAAAGACGAGCACAGTCACCGCACCGGTAATGACCAGAATGAGACCGGCAAGGAACGGTGCCTTGAGTTGGCCGAACGATCTACTCATGGCGGCAGTGAGCAACGTGTTGACCACTGGTGCCCCTCCAAATACAAGCGGCATCACATAGATCGGCTGACCACCAAACGTGAGAGCCAAGATCACGCCCAAGGCACCGGCTGCGCCTGCTGAGCCTGCCAGTAGACTCCACACCACGCCCTTGGTCGACCAACCGCCACGCTCGCCGCCACGCGACAGCAACACCAGTGGAATCAGCACTGCGATCACAAAATAGGCTAAGCCAACGCACACAAAGGGCCGCAAAGGAGAGTGCATCGCCTCGCGTCCGAAGTGAAGCGCAGGGCCGTACATGCCCCAACAGATCGCCGTCAGTGCGATGGCGGCAAGCATGCCGAAAAATTGTAGCATCAGTGGTTCTCCAAGGAGTGTTCTGTGACACGTCTCAGCGGTGTGGTCTCTGCGACAACCCCATCGCGGCCGGCAAAGCCAGCGTCTGCCAAGAGCGACAGCGTTGCATGCCCTACATCTTCCACGCTCAGCAACCGCATGCAATCGTGGTGAACCAGCGGGCACTCCCGCTTGCCGCACGGGGAGCAGGCTAGATCCAACCGCTTCTCTACGAGGTGGGGCTGGTCCGACCGACTCAGACGGGGATCCATCGATCCAAACAGAACGACCGTTGGTGTCTGAAATGCGGCGGCAATGTGTCGCGGTCCGCTATCGGATGTCACCAGCACAGCGGCTCGCCGAAGCACGGCTTTGGAGAGACCAAACGGCAACGCGGGCTCGTCAGCCAAACTCTGCACCGAGGGATGGTTCGCTAAACCCACCACTGTTCGAGCCTCGTCGCGGTCCCCAGGCCCACAGTGCACCAACACCCTGGCATCAGGAATGCGCTGGAGCAAAAATCGGCTCAGCTCCGCCATTTTCTCACCGCCCCACGCCTTGGATGCGCCGTAGGCTCCGTTGTCGTTGCACACGATCAGTGGCCCAGCAGAATCCGATGTTCTGACTGGAAATAGCCTCGCAAGTACGTGATCAGCCATGGCCTCATCGACATCACTCGTCGCCAGTTGCAGTTGGAGCGGAGACCGTGGAACGCCGATGCGCACAGCCAGATCCATGGCATTGGAAGCGGTTGAAGTCGGCTCGACTCGCAAGCCCTTTCGCAGTGGCGCCAGCGGATCTGTGAGCAGCAACCGCCTCCAGTGCCTTGCGAATCCAACTCGCCGCCGGGCGCCGCCGGCAAACGCAAGCGATGCGGTGGAGAGCGAATTGGGCACAATCAGAGCAATGTCGGCCCGATCCCTTCGCAGCTGTCTCGCGACCGCGAAAAAGCGTCGCGAAGAATCGCGACTGCGGCGATCGTAGAACACCATGCCATCCAGCCACGGCGTGCCTTCGAGCAACTCAGCGAACATCGGCTTGAGCACGCCTGTGATTCTGGCCCGCGAGCCATAGTGGCTCTTGATCGCGCGCAGCATAGGCGTTGCCATAACGAGGTCGCCGACCCAGCGCGGAAGGATCACAACAATGTGCATTGCAGAAACCTACCCGCCGGAGCCACAAATATTCAAAACCACAATCGCACAACTCACAGCGAACGCAAAGACTCGCGGGACTCCAGTCTCGCGATCTGGCCAGTGGCCACGATGCCAGCTACCAGCGAAGCGGCCATCGTGAGCCCTGATGTGGCTAGAATCCAAGCCAGCGGCACTCTGGCGACACCAGCCACGAGCGAGGGCACCAGCGCGAGGCATCCTGATAGCGTGCCAACGGCAAGCCCCAGGCCAACCATGAGAAGCGTCTCCAGTACCACAATACTTCGGATGCGAAAGAGCGTGAATCCGATGGCACGCATGAGGCCAATCGCTGCGGTTCGTTCCAACACGCTTTGCGCCTGGACGGCCGCCACGCCCACCGTGCCGAGGAGTAATCCCAGCGTGCCGAGTGCCTGAAATCCTGCCAGAAATGTGTTCTGTACCGCCGACAGACTGCGGAAGCGTTCCAGCGTTGACTCCACGGAAACCCCCGCATCGGCCCATGCCGCAGCAATCGCCTGCGTGAGGTGTCGGGAGTGTGACCGAACATCGGCACCGAGAGGCGCCATCGCGGCAGCCCCATCAATCATCGCCATGGCATAGCCCGAACGTCGTGGAAATATCCTCTCAAAATTATTTTCCGAGACCAACACGTATCCCTGCAAGATGCTTGGCTCGAGGAGGCCAACTATTTCGAGGTCTACTTTTTTGCCGTCGTCGTCGGCCACCGTAAAGCCAGATCCAACACCGCCTAGCTTGAGCGCCCACTGCGCCGTGGCCTGATCCAGGATGGCTGGGATCGGGCGCGTATCGGCGGCCTGTGTTGGGAGAGGGCGATCCAGCAGCGTCCACGGGTTCGGCGACGCATTGGGTGGGAGGTCTTCACTGTCGGGCTCAATCGCTGCGTGTTCCACAAACCGAAATCCTCCTCGAGACACAAACTCCGGCCCAAGCCCGAGCACGGTTGGTTGCCCCGGCGCATACAGATTCGTGCAACTGGCGTCGTCTCCAGCATTCGACCGCAATCTCGCGATCGTGCAGCTGGCCAACACCGCTCGCTGATCATCCGTGAGCCCCAGCGATTCCTGAACAGATTCCTGCGTGGCATTGCTGCTGGGATCAATGCCCGTCGGCTCCCCAAATGTGGCTATGAATGTATAGCCTCCTGTGGGTGATTGCGTGCTCTGAGGCTGATCCGGAACTGGGAGTGAGAACGACGACAAGGCCACGACTAAAAACTCTGCAATGCCGACGATTGCGACGACCGAAAAAGCCCTCGACGGTTGAGCTTTGATCCCGCGCCACGCCAGTTGAGGAAGCGTGCGCAGGGCCAACCGATTCAGGCCTGCTCGGTCCAAGACGAACCTCACCACAGCCAAGAGGCCGACGAGGGCCGCTGCGCCCGAGAGAAAGAAAAAAACTACTGCTGACTGCGCTTCGCCGCTCCGTGCGCCCCATGCCGATGCCAGCACTCCCACCGCCGCAACAATTGCCACGCAGATCGGCTGGCGGCTTTGACTACCGGTTTTGCCACGAACGCCATGAACGCCATGAACACCACGAACGCAATCACAGCCACCTCGTAACAGTGTGCTCGGAGACCGATGAGCCATACGACGAGCAGCCCATGCAACAGCCGCCAGCGACACGATCAAGCTGCCAGCGGCACTGGGCCAGAGAGCAGCCAGCGACGGGGCATCCGCGCCGAATGCTTGAATTGACCCCGCAGCTACGGCATTGTTCCACGAGGTGGCAAGGCATGCCAGCAACAGCGATGACCAAAGCGGCCCGAGAAACGTACCGATCGCAATGCCCGCCACTGCGGCGATGCCGCCGATGAGCGTTAAGAGTTTGGCCACCTGCCCGGGGGGCCAGCCAATGGCCGCAAGGATCCCGATATCCCGCCGCCGTGCAGCCACCATCAGGTTGAACAGGAGCCATTCCAGTAACAGACCAGCCACGACTACAAAACTCGACAAGGCAAGAAACAAACTGCCGAACGGAGTCGAACCCTCTGCCGCCCGAAGCGCAAGGGCCTTAAGCGGCACAACCCTCAGCCCCATTGGCTCCGGCTGGATCGCAGCGGCGATTGTGTGTCGCAGGCCATCCAGGGAGCCTCCGTGCGGGTTGGGCACATGCCAGGCGGTGGATTGACCAAACCGGCTGCCCGCCAACCGCCGCGCCACCTCCAGCGATACAAATGCTTTTGGAGTCGCTCCATACTCTTTCCAATAGCGGTCATCCTGATCGTTCGGTGGCGTTGTGCGCACGGCCTGCCGATTGAAAGGGAAGGGGGGATCCCAGTCGGCAATCGATCGCTCGTCGGTGATTCCCTCAACTTCCGGCACGAGCGACCGAGCCACCGCCGCACCTCGCATCTCGGCGACCCCACTCACCCGCAGCGTGCATCGGGTCTCCTCAACGCGGCCGTGGAGCGTTTCGGGACGAAACAGCCGGATCTCAAGGCTGTCGCCAATCGCGATCGGATTCCCCTGTGAAGCGAAATCATCGGCGATCCAACGATTGATCACAATTTCATCTGCCTCGGGTGTTTTTAAAATGCCGCCTCGCTGATCTACAAGATCGCCCACGGGCAGCGACCCGCTGCTGATACCCACAATTGTGGAATAAGGAATCGTGGCAGCGATCGCCCGATCGCCTTGGTCCACAGGCTCCAGCGAGTTGGCCAGAAACGCCAGCGATGGCCGACCGCCCAGCGGCCAGAGAAGTTGCTCGGCGACGCGATCTACTTCCGGCGGCATAATCAGCCGGCGGCTCGTCAGCCGCAAAGCCTCTGACGCTTCTACCGGTTCAAGGCACAGGCCAATGTCTTCCATCAAGGGATGCAAGCCGGACGCCAGCCATGACACAACCGATGGATGTGCTGGAGGCCCGGCGGGAAGCGACGCGACGGCAAAGATGGCGTTGGCCACATCGCCTCGACGCAGAATCTGCTGCGCTGTGGAAAGCGATGCCACGACCAGCGGACCCGTCACTTGCGTGGGACGAAGGGCAAACTGTCCCAGTCCCTCGCGAGGCAGAATCTGGCTCACCAGCAGCCGCTTTCCGGTGGAGTCGGGAGTGCGTCGGCCCAGTGGGCTATCCGAAGGCACGGCCGAACGCTTTGGAATACGCAGCACGATCGCATCTCCCACTCGCACGCCGAGTGACTCGGCCAGCACTGCGTTCATCGCAACCGTTTGATCCTGATCGGTGAGTGCCGCGTGCGACTCCACGGCATATCCAAGGGAGTCCAATTCATTGCACGCCAGAAGCGTGGCTCGCCCACTGTGCTGTGGTGAGAGTCCACCCTTTGCAACATCAACCGTCACTTCCAGCACGATCGCGGGCACAAGCGTGGCGGGCGGGATGCTGTGGAGTCCTGATCGTGGGTCGATCGGTAGAGCGTCGGTCGCTACCATCTCACGGGCCAATGTCGCGCGAAAAAAATCATCTCCCAGCACAGCCGAATCGATCTGTCCCAAACGGCCAATCGCGAGCCGTCGCAGGCCTGCCTGCATCGCATCCCCAACGCCGATTGCCCCAGTAATCGTGGCCGCCACCACTCCACATGCCACAGCCAACACAACCACATGCGGCCACCACTCCCAGACCAGCCGGAACGCCAACGTGAGCACCCCACGCACGGGCTGCGGCCCTCGCAGTGCCTCGCCCTGCAACATCTCGTCAGAGGCTTGCGTGTGAGAGACTCCATTCATGGGGACAACCGTCCGTCCACGAGGTGACGAATCGTGCCGATGCGCGTGGCTACTGCAGCCGAGTGCGTGGCCACAACGAGCACGCCTCCTGCTTCCGCGGTAAGCTGAATCATCAATGTGGTGACCTCGGCTGCGGCGTGGGCATCCAACTGCCCTGTTGGCTCGTCGGCCAGTATGAGTTGCGGCGAGAGCAAGAGCGCCCGGGCCACGGCGACTCGCTGCCGCTCCCCTCCGGACAGTTCGCTTGGGAGATGCCACATACGGCTGGCCAAGCCAACTCGCTCAAGCAACCACCGGCCGCGGGCTTCGATCTGCCTCGATACGGCGGCCGTGGCCAAGCCGGGCAGCACAACATTATCAATCGCCGTGCAACCACCGAGGAGATGGTGCTCCTGAAACACAAAGCCAACGTGCCGGTTGCGAAACGCAGCCCGCACTCGAGCCGAATCGCCAGAATGAGCGGGTGTTTGGACGCCGCTGAGCCGCACGCTGCCAGACGTTGGCTCTTCGAGACCCCCGAGGATCGAGAGCAACGTGCTCTTGCCAGAGCCACTTGGCCCCATGATCGCCATGGGTTGACCAGCCGCCAAGGAAAACGAAACCCCCTCCAGCACTCGCAGCATTCCGCTCGGCGTGGCAAACGATTTCGAGATGCAATCGACCTCGAGCACGGGTTCCTCCACCATTTTGCGACCGGCTCCGACCGCGAAGATTGGCTTCGACCGAGTTTACGTTCGTGCCTGAAACGGCTTCAGTTTTGCGATGATCTCGGGAGGAATGGCCACTGCTTCCGGCTTGCAATCCGCATGCATCAAACACCGCACGGCCACCACGCGGCCTTGAGCCACCCAGGCCCCATTGTGCTCGAAGCGAAAGGCATAGGCCACACTCGAACGGCCAATCTCGTCGACTCCAACAAAGATATTGAGTTGGTCGTCAAATCGTACAGAAGATTTATAGTCACACGCCACGCTCACGCGAGGCCAACTCACTGCGGTGCTTCCCGTGTGCTGCTCCACGACAGCTACGTCCACTCTCCGGAGGAGTTCGTGTTCCACCGATTCCATCCAGAAAAAAAACGCCGAAAAGTGCGCGATACCCGCTGCATCCGTGTCTCGAAACTCGACGCGTCGCCGGGTCGCAAACGGCTCGGGTGCAACGGCAGACATCATTCGCCCACAAATGGCAGCAGGGCCATAAATCTCGCCCGCTTGATAGCGCTGGTAACGGCATGCTGACTCGCCGCCGTGCAACCGCTCTTACGGCGACCCAAAATTTTGGCTTGACGGTTGACGAGTTTGCCGAGCAAATCCAAGTCCTTGTAGTCGACAAACATTGGCCGCGGCCTTTCGCCATCGATAAAGATAGGATCAAGCCGCTTGACTTTGAGCCGTGGCTTGGCCTTTTTCTTGGCAAACTTTCCAAACTTTCCAAACTTTGCATTGGGAGGGGGCATCGGGAATCTTTTCCACTGTCTCGGGGTAGTTCGGGCTTCAAAACCAATCGAAAGAAGAAAAAGTCGCAAGGACCGGCACGGTTGGCACGCGGCCCCTGCGACATCATGCGTTACTGAACATCATGAACGATTTGGGGGGAGCGATACAACTAGTAGCGATCGCCGCCGCGGTAACCGCCACCGCTGCCGCCATATCCACCACCGCCACCTCCACCTCCACCTCCACCTCCACCTCCACCTCCACCTCCACCGCCGCCACCTCCACCGCCGTAGCCGCCACCGCCACCGCCGTAGCCACGACCGCCGCCGGAGCGACCGCCACCGCCACCGCCACCACCGCCTGGACGGGGAGTGCGTTCACGGGCTTCGTTGACAGTCAGTGGGCGACCGTTAATCTCGTGGCCGTTGAGGGCCGCGATCGATGCCTGCAGGCCTTCGTCGGTTTCCATTTCAATAAAACCAAAACCGCGCGAGCGTCCGGTCTCACGATCCGAAATCACCTCGGCCGCACGCACAGCACCATGCGGAGAAAACATCGCCTCCAAATCGGAGGACGTGGTGGACCAAGGAAGGTTTCCCACGTAAATCTTCCGGGACATAAAAACCCTCTAGAGTAGAGCTCGGGAGCTGGATCAAAAAATCCTCGACTCTGTCGACCCTCGCCACATGCACACACCGCAACTCCCGAACCGACCGGAGTGCCGAGCGCAAGTCTGTCGAACTGCCCAAGTTCTAGCATTCTCCTGCTGCCGAGACAACTGCGACGCGGTTTCCGTGGAACGAAGCCTTGGGCGCGTCAGTCACCGCAGAAGACGGCGGCTGACACGCGTGGAAAACATTGGCTTTTTCACGCGTCTGCCGCTTGGAGCAAGGTCATGGATGACTCTTCCGGCGGACAGTTCGATGCCGGCCCATGCGTGGGCGACGGGGCATGCCACTTGCATTTCTCTGGTCATGCACTATTGTTCGGTTTCGTCGTGTGTATTGTCACATGCCTTCCCACGACTTTGTCACAGTATTTTGTGCGCTATAGTTTTTACGAAGGAATCCAAGCCAATGACTGAGAAAAAAGTGGTTGAGAAGAAGGAAGAATCGGGTACGAATAAATCCGAAGAAATCCGCAAGATTGCGCGTGTGATGAAGGAAAAGGGCGTAAAGCCACGGCCTGTGATCATTGTGGCGATGCTCAAAAAGCAGGGCCTTGCCGTCTCGTCCCCGCAGGTCAGCATGGTTCTCAAACGAATGGGCTTTCGTCCTCGGCGTCGCAAGAGTGGTAAGTCTTCCGCCGGAGGTGTTGCAACTCACACAAACGTGGCTCGTAAGGCTGGGCCAGGCCGCCGGGAAATGATATCCGTGGAAGACCTGTTGGCCGCCAAGAAACTGGTCAGCCAGTTTGGGGGAGCTGACAGAGCCTTGGCCGCCATTGCAGTACTGAAGCGATTTGAGTCCTGATCGCATCTGTGTGGTAATTCGGACAAACCCGTTCCAAGTCACTCACGACGGATTGCCGCTGAACAACTCGGTCGTTCACGAGGCAGGTACTGACACCTGCACGGTGCCAGTGTGTGATCGTGCGGAACTGCGCACCGCCTCACATCCGTAACGGCATTTCGAACGATGGACTAAATTCAGGAAACAAATGTCGGCAACCAGAGCAAGCGTGCCTTCAGTGGAGTGATGCTGCGTCCCACCGCATCGTAGAGCGGCGTGTATCCCCGAGAGTTATCAAGGTTTCCTACGACAAAGCAGAGGTAGTGTACAAAAGGACAGTGGGCGGCACAGGATTCGAACCTGTGACCTCTACGGTGTGAACGTAGCGCTCTAACCAACTGAGCTAGCCGCCCGATACGGACATCCATTCCTGACCAAGTCGCACGCGCGTGGCACGTGCCGAGAGAATCGTAACACGCCAACCTGCGGCAGTCATGACGGGTGTGTTTTGAAGGCCGGTTCAATGGACGTTTCACCCAGTGTCGCTTCTGGCGGGGGATCAAAACGCGGAGAGGTCTGGGTCGAGCCAGTCCCATCATCAGAATGCCTGCCCGATCGCCTGGCAGAATCCTGCGATCGGCTCACTGGCTTCGAATCGAGGTGCTTTCCGATATCGAGATCGCGGGAGAGAGTGGCAAACTGCCGCCGCAACTCGCCGATGCTCTGGCCTACCGACCGGCCCACCTCCGGCAGTCGCTTGCCGTACATCATCACCGCAATCGCACCGATGACGATGAGTTCAATGGGCCCAAGTCCAAACATCCGTAGTTTCCTTCAAAAGTTCTAGGGATCATTTCTGCGAACGAGCCAGCCAGCAATGACTCGTGCTCGTTCAGCGGTGACCGTCGTCGCGACTGGACCCAGCGGGACCGTCGTCCTCGATGCCCTGCACGCCGCGTTTGAATTCAACAATGCCTTGGCCGAGCGATCGCATGACCTTGGGCAACCGGGAGCCGAACAGCAGCAGAATGACTCCAGCGACGATAATCAACTCGACTGTTCCCAAACCCATCATCGCAAAGGTGGTAAAAGTCTGATGCACGTGAAGACACTCCTAAAAGGGACGGTGACACATGCCACACCCATCAAGTCTAATCTGCCCAACTCTAGAATCAAACCAACGGCGGTGTTTGGGCAGGAATCGCGATTGCACGCAAGCTCATGGCCGCCTGGCCACCGAGGAACTCACCTGCCGATGCATCGGCAGGTGCCGGTAGTACACCTCAAGGGTCATCGCAGCCATGGCCGTGGAGTAGACCCGGCCACCGTGGCTACCCCACACCGGATCTGGATCCCAACTGCCATCCAAGTCGGTTGACTCGCGTCGCTGCAGAGGCAAGATCGCGGCCTGCAATCGCTGATTCCAGCTTTCCCACTGTGGGCCTCCTGCGTGAAACGAAGCCAGCGTGGCGTAGTACCATGTGTAAGCGTTGGGACTGGCCGACTCCGGCAGGGAATGTCCCAGCATTTCCACGGCCTCGGCCACGGCCGGATGATCCGGAGGCATGCCTAGAAACAGACGACACACCAACGCCTCGGCTGTCATCGCGAGGCTTGAACGCTCGCCTGCCCGATACGCAGCCAAACCGCCAGCATGGCCCGACGAGACACTTTGCAAAAATACTCGGGCCTGCGACTCGGCCCGCTCCAGCCCTTCGATTCCGGCGTGCCGGCTGCTCGCGAGCGCCATCACCTGCCAGCCAAGCTGACTTGTATCGCCGCGGTCCCCGGCCGCGTATCGCCAACCGCCGGTCGCAGGACTCTGCATTGAAAGCGTATAGTGAACGGCGCGATCCAATGCCCGCCGCAGGGAGGTGTCGCCGGTCATCGCGCAGGTTTCGGCCAGCGCAATCGTGGCCATCCCGTGGCAATAGAGCGACGCAAAAAACTCCGCGTCACCTGCAAGGGAGCCATTGTCTCGCTGACGCTCAACCAGAAAGCGGATGCCGCGAGAAACCGTATCGGCATAGGTGCCTTCCAGATGCGTGTTGCCCGCGCCCAAGAGCGCCAAGAGCGCCAAACCCGTCACGCCATGATCGCTTTTTGCACCAGCACCCTGACGGTAATGCCCTTGCAGGGATCGCTCCACGCCGCCGCCATGCCTTGCGGCGTTCCAGCGGCCGTCGCCGGACTGTGCAGCGGCCAGCCACGAAAGCGCTGACTGCACGGCACGTTCTGTGTCTTGCGTGCCACCGCGTGCCGCCGCTGCCGCAGTGCGGCGGGCTCCCACACGATCGGCGTACATCGCAGGCGTTGGCGCTGTGCCCTTGTTTCCAACCGACAGAGCAGAGAGTGCAAGCCCAGCCTCTGGCGGACGAACCGCTTCGGCGGTCTCTGTGGAATTGCTGGCCTGTATTGCGGGCTTTTCATCGGACACGCTCAACAGTGGCACATGATCCGACGGTGGCTCGGCGGCAACTGCGGGCGGAACGGCGGCTTCGTGATCGAGTTCCTCTGCAACGCTCGGCGCGGCTGCGGGCAGCGACAGTTCTTCGGCCGCTTCATCAGCTACCACAACCATCATCGACATCCGGCCCGTGTCGTTTCGGCCCCACGATGCCGGCCGCATGCCCCCCGTGAGCACCGCGACAACGGCCAAGGCAGCATGCACCGCAACAGACAGCAGCACACACTTACGCAACGTCTGCGACTGCAGCCACTGCGTGCGGGACAATGCTACGAATCCCACGGCACACAATCCGCTCAGCGTTCCCCAGATGATCCAATTGGCGAGCATCGGGAGTCCCTATCATTTCCTGCGTCCGTCCGATTTTGACTGCACCGAAATGGCGACGTGCCGAACCTCGGCTGTGCGACATGCCTCATAGATCTCGGCCATCCGACCGTGTGGAACCGTTTTTTCACCACGGATCATCACCGTCATATCGGGTTTTGCTGCGCGGATCGCCGCCAACCGCGTCGGCAGATCCTCAATGGCAACCTCCTCGGCCCCCAATCGCAGCAATCCCGATGCCTCGACTTCGACGATCTCGGGCTTTGCTCCCTCCACCGTGACGGCCGAACCCACCTGCGGCAATTCCAAATCAAACTTTCGCTCGTCGCCCGAAAACTTTGTCGCACACATAAAAAAGATCGTGAGAACCAGAACCACGTCAATCATCGGCGCCAAATTTGGCGCCGGCTCCTCGTCTTCGGAAAGTCGAATCAGCGGCATCGAATCAGGCCTCCGTGCCAGCGTTCAGGGCCTTGCCCTTGGGCGAACGGCGACGCGACTCCGACGAAGACTCCAGCGATATCTCGTCGATGACCTGCTGGCATGTTTCATCCAACCGCATGGCCAACCGGTCCACCCGACTGGTAAACACCCAGTGTAAAACCATCGCGGGAATCGCAACGAGTAAGCCCATGGCGGTGGTAATAAGGGCCTCACCAAATCCGCGGGCCAAGAGATCGGGCCGCCCCATGGCGCCTGAACCAGCTACATCGTTAAACGACCGAATCAGTCCAAACACCGTGCCGAGCAACCCCAGCAGCGGCCCGATGGTGGCAACCCCATGAAAAACCCGACGGTATCGCCGCAGATGGTTGATCTCGCGTTCGCAGGCATCAATGGCAGCCTGTTCAATCTCGACCGATGGTTTGCCCCAGCGACGTACTGCTGCCGCAAAGACTTTGGCGACAGGGCTGCCATTCGCCTCGCAGGCATCCATTGCCGCTCCTCGAGAGAACTGTCCCGATTGCACCTGCTCGATGAACCGCTCCACAAACGCCCGTGGTACGACGCGGCCCCATCGCAGATTGACCAGTCGCTCGAATCCAAAGACTGCGAGCACGAACGAGCAGCCCAAGAGCGGCACCATCAAAATGCCGCCGTCCCGGATCGTCGCCAACAGGTTGCCCGTGGGGATGAGCGGCGATGGATCCGCCGAATTTTCGCTCGGCTTTCCTGTTGCATCGCTTGCAGGTAAGGCCTTGGCCACCCGCAGCGAGTTCTGAGCTGTCTGTGCAGTGTTGGCCGGCACATCGGATCCGGCCCACGCGCGAGGCGTCTGTGCGAGGACTGCCGTCTGGATAGAACACCCGAGAACGACACCCACCAACGCAGTGGCGCACACGACAGCGGAGTTCCCTCTGGGCCACACTCGGATAAAAGCCATCCATGACAGCATGATTGCAGCCTCGTCGGGAGCGAGGGGCTGCGCATCCCGTTCCCTCGGGAAAACCCGCCCCCAATGCTCACCTATCGACCGCCGCTGCCGTCTCCGACAAATGCATGCCAGGAGCATGGCCCTTCTCGGCACAACCGCTACCATTTCTGCGGGAGCGCTTTTTAGTAATTGCTGTTACAGCCGGTGTCGACGTCACCCACCATGTGCAAGTGGTTGTGATCGATGTAAAGCACTTCTTGTGTGTCCTCGTCGACGAGCGTGTGGGGCGCAGGCCAACCGATGCGTTTGACTTCCTGATAGTAGACCGTGCACTTGTAGTGGGCGTGGTGCTGCTGAGCCGGGCCTACAATTGGATAGTGCCTAGGTGGATCGAGGTAGTCGGCAATCTTGCACTTCGTAATCCGCACGTGGTTCCGCTGAATCTCATAGAGAAAAGGCCAGTTGCCCTGCACTGGACGGGCCTTTTCGAGGGCACGCATCACCTCGTCGTCGCTGGGCTCATCGACGGCCTCGCAGGGGCCTCCAGGAGGGATCGGGCCAAGCACTGGGGCTCGCTCGTAACGCTCGTAGTTCCAGAATTGGTCTTCTTTACTCTTCTGCACGCCAACCGGCACCGGGATTGGAAAGGCGAGAGGACCGATGTTTGGCCCCTGCGACGTGATCCAGAAGCAGCCGCTTTGCGATACAGCGCTCGTAGCGAGCACCAGAGCCATCGCGAAGAACCGTGTGCGAACCAGCATGACAATCTCCTCAGGCGCCCCTTGTGGGCAGAGTGTTTGGGAAAGCCCTGCGGGTTGTATCGACGCGGGAGGCCGTTGTACTTGCGGAATTTTCCGACTGGGTCAAGCTGCGCGGCACTCGCTGTCTGAAACGATGCGGTACTTTCCCTCCTGTGCGCACAAAAAGCCACTCTCTCGGTGGGCGAGAGAGTGGCGTGGTTGATTCGGGGGCTTACGGTGTTGCGTTCAACACCTTAGCGATGATGGCTGTGGGTGTGGCGGTCGTCGAAGTCGAGGAACCACCATCCGTCGTCCCACTCCAGCGACACACGACGCCATCCCAGTGGCACCTGCGGGTAGGGATAGAATGGGCCAATGTATGGCCAAGCCGTGGGCGAATACTGAGTTGGGTACTGTACGGCTGCGTAGTTAGGAGATGCGGCGTAGCTGGGCCAGGCGTAGTTAGGCACGTTAGGACCATCGCCTCGCATTGGCACCGGTGGCATTCCAGCTCCTGCGCTGCCCATCGGCATCGGACCGCCCATTCCACCAGCGTTTCCTGGAGCGCCTGGGATGCCGCCTGGAATCGCTCCGGACATCCCTTCTGGTCCGCTGGCATAGCCTTCGGTCATCCGCATGGAGCCAGGCACCATTTGGCCGTCAGCCACCGAGCCCTCCATGGGATAGCCGTTGCCACCCGCGCCCATGGCGCTGGCCTTCATTGCCATTCTTTGGTTTTGTCGACCGGCAGCAGGCTGCTGCCGCCCCTGTCCTTGCGGCGGCTGCATTGGCCTGGCCGCCTGTTGAGCAAGTGGACGAGGGACGCCCTGCTTGGCAGCCGAAGCCGTGGGCCGAGGGGAAGCAACGGCACGGCCCCCACGCATTTGGCTGCGGGATGCTTGCGTTTGACCGCGGGCCTGTGGAGCAACGGCCCCTGTCAACTGAATCTCATCGGATGCCTGCTCGCTCATCACCATCAGTGCTTGGGCAGCGGCCTCCTCGGACTGGGGCTCTTCGACTTCTTCGTCCTTGGCCAGCGTGGGCATGCCAACAAGCGTTCGAATCGAAGCCGGCATGTCAAACATATCGACGAGCGTTGACGAGGCTGTCTCACCGATCGAAAGCCGGTTGACCACTCTCTCCACTCCATCGACGTTTTCGGCAGCATTGATAGCAGCCTCGATCTGACGGGAGTCGGAAACCTTGCCTTCGAGCCAGACCGTGCCCGACTTGGCCTTTACGTTCACTCGGTAACCCGTGAGAGCACCGGAATCGCGAAGCGTGTTGGCGACCGTGGCCGCGAGATCATCGGCTCTCGCTGAAGCAGTCGCCAGCGACAACGCAACCACAGCCAGCATGAACGCAGACTTCGAAATGGACATGGGTGACTCCTTGGATCGGCCGCGGGTCTCGAACGCCGCTGTACCACCTGTTTCGACAGGCACTCGTACCGAAGGGGAGTTTTTTTCCGATTCAACCGGAAAATCCGCTTGGAGCGGTGGCCGTGGCAAGGAGGGCAGCATGGGCTACCCGCCGGAGCGAAAGTCGACCACGGCGATCATGATCATGAGCGCAAGGGTCACCGCGGAGACGGCCCCGGAGTCAGGCCCCAACTGCAGGGCGAAGCCGCACAGCGATCCAATCACGGCAAGAGCCACAAGACACAGCCACTGGCAGCTGCGTTCGTGACGTGTGCCCTCAGCCAATCGGGCCACGCCCGCGGCCACAAGACCCAGAATCTGAACCGCTCCGAGCGTGCAGAGCACGGGGCTCACGGCCAATGCAAACAAGGTCATCGCGGGATTCCTTTGGGTCTCTGCCCCGGGTTTCACAGACCTAGACAGGCATCGCAGCAGGGAACGGGGGCAAACCGTAGCGAATAACCGGCTTGCAAGCAAAGCCAATCACAGGCCAGAAAAGTGGCCTCTCGACCATTGGTTGAAAAGCCTGCTTCGGCTTGTGCTGCGAGTGAACCGCGGCCCCAGTTCGGCTTCTCTAGCGGATGCCATGGGCAGCGAAAAATCACTCCACTCCAATGAGCGATTCCAACTTCTTGTCCAGATCGGTAATCACAAGATTGCGGTCGACCACGTTTCCATCGGCATCCAAGAGAAACATCGTTGGCAATGTGAGCACGCCGAGCTCCTCCGCCAAACGGCCGTCCAAACCACCCGCCTCGTGCACCTGCGGCCACGGCAACGGCTTGGCCGCTAAAAACTTCTGCAACTGAGCCTTGTCAGAATCAAGCGCGATTCCAATCACTGCAAATTTCTTCGGACCATACTTGAGCGAGAGCTCTCGGATCTGCGCGATGTCAACCTTGCACGGCTCGCACCATGTCGCCCAGTAGTGCACCAGCACGGGCGTACCTCGAAGCGATTCCAGCGATACTTTCTTGCCGTCCATTGTTGTGCCTGAAAGCGCAAGCGGCTTTCCCACACTTTCCAGACGCCGCACGGCCCCTTGAGCCTTCTTCGCCGACGAAGATTCCGGAAAAGTCTTAACAATGGCTGCATACCGCTCCAGAGCTTCTTTCTCCTGACCAGAAAATTCCGCAGAAATGCCCATCTGCAGCATCGCCTCAGCCGCATCGGGCGCCGTGGGATGCTGGTCCACAAACTGTCGTAATTCTTCGAGCCATGCGTTTTGCACTTTGCTCACGTCGGCTCCAGGCTGCAGCAAGTTGGCCGCATACCTTGCCGATGCCAACCGAAACATCACAAACGCCTGCAGCGGCTCATCGGCCTCAACGGCAACGGTCAGTTTTTCCAGCGTGGCAATACCTTCAAGATAGGTGCCATCCTGCACGGACGCGGCGAGTGTTTCGGCAAACTGCTTGACCCAAAACGCCTTGTCGCCTGGATCTGATGCCGACACCACCTGCTCCAGCACAGCCACCTGCTGCCGTGCGAGATCGTTCCGGCCGGCTGCGGTGGCCGATGTCATTTTCTCCTCGATCGCCCGCAGTTTTGCCATGAGTGGCTTCAGGCGTTCGTTGTCCGGAGCACCTGACTCCCCCTGAGAACGGCCAGCGACACGGGGTGAAAAGAAACCAATTGGGTCAGAGATCTCGCCCTCGGCGCCAGGCACCTGCGGCACGTCCACCGGCCGCCAGCAGTCGCCACACCGCACCAGCGAGCCTACGTACACCTGCCCATTTTTTGAGCCGCCGTTCTGGGAATCGCTATCGATCAGCGCTACGACGTTGTCGTAGACCACGACGTCCTTTGCGATTCCCGAGCTGCCGGCTGGCAGCACGCCGGGCTGCGGTGCGAGCATGTTGTTCCAGCGAGTCTGAGGGCCAATCTGCTTCTGCGCAGCAGCAACCTGCGCGAAATCACGAGCCGCCGTAGCCGTACGAGCAGCCAGTTCAGAGAGCCGCGGTTCCTCAAAACCTGCGGCTTCGAGATCTGATTTGGTGGGGAGTAGACGAACAAATACAGCAGGATCTTTGAGCCGCAATGCCTCTACAATTTCAGCGCTGGCCTCCTCGGCAGAGATTGCTTTCCAACCGTCCAGAACGCCGTTTTCATCTTCGTCGATTCCCCACCGACTGCCCGCAGCATTCAGCCAACGGGATTGATCGGCCTTGGTGTTGTGGTCGGAATCGATATCGCGGTAGATCTCAACACCGTCTTTGTAATAGCTCCACCGGTCGACGACACGATCGCCGTTGGTGTCCGCAAATGCACGCAACACATCGCCTCTGGGCCCGCGCACCACCCATGCGGTTATCCCGCCCTCTTTCTCCATTTGAATGGTGGCATTTTTCACCTGCTCTGGGGCCACTTTGTCGTAGTCAATATTTTTCTGAAACGGTGTGAGCCCAAGCGCGTAGTCGGCAGTGGGCTGTGCGGCCAAAGCGACTCCGGACAGGACGATGCAAAGACACCCGCAAGCGACTGCCTGCACGCAAGAGAGCCACAGGCAGAGCCCTGGGGCGGCCCAGGTTCCAAGTACGTGCAAGGACAGGCTTGACTGACGGACGACCAAAGGGGGGACGGTTACATGCATGGTTGGGTTCCTTCCTAGCTGGAGTTCCACAAAACGTACCGTGAAAGGCCACTGGCGCCAGCCCCATTTTTTCAATGCTGTTCCCGCGAGCAGTCCCACGACCAGCCCCAACGGGCACCCCTTTGAAATGGCGACCTGCACATCTACACTACGGACCCTGGGCTGCCCGATGCCCCGGCACGGCAGCGGCCGCGCGCGTAGCTCAGTTGGTTAGAGCGCTACCCTGATAAGGTAGAGGTCCCAAGTTCGAATCTTGGCGCGCGCACTTTCGGGGACGTAGCTCAATTGGGAGAGCACCGCCTTTGCAAGGCGGGGGTTGAGGGTTCGAGCCCCTCCGTCTCCATTTTCTTATGCCTTCGTTTTTATGCTGTTGCCACCTCCTGCCGATGCCGATTACGTCACTGGGCTGGAGCCTCGTGCTGTGCTCGAGGTTTTTCTGCAGCAGGCTTTTCTTTCCTGCGACGCTGCCGCCGGACCACGTGTTCCCAAAGCAGACCCGCATCTGTCCATACTCATCGTGGACGTTATCGGACTGAAGTCCGTGAACGAGCAGGACGGTTTTCTGGCTGGCGACTCGCTCCTTCGGGCCGCCGCAGACAGGCTGCGGGACGCTGGCGGCCAGGCTCACCTGCTGGCGCGGTTGGGAGGCGACGAACTGGTGGCAGTTTTCACGGGCCTCCATGCCGGTACTCTGGCCCAGCAGGCATGCGACGCTCTGGCCGAAGCGACAGCACCCCCTTTCCTGCGGATAACCGCGGTCGCAGCCAGCCCAAATGACACTCCCGGGGCACTCATCGAACGGCTCTATACAGCCGTGCGGATTTCCTGAATACTCTTTGGGCCGCTCATCCACCCCGCCACTCTGCCCGCCTCAGCGCCGGCTCACCCCTCCATCCCCGAGCCGGATACCCTAATGAACCCTATGCCTGCTGCCATGCCTGCCTCCACGCCTTCGATCACTCCCGATACCGGACTGCCCTCCAACGCCGCGGGCGCACCCGTCCGCCGTTCTGATATCCGCAACATTGCCATCATTGCGCACGTCGATCACGGCAAGACCACGCTTGTTGACTGCTTGCTGCGTCAAAGCGGCCAGTACCGGGCCAGCCAACTCACCGGCAATTGCATCCTCGATTCCAACGACCTAGAGCGGGAGCGGGGCATTACGATCCTGGCCAAAAACATCGCCATGGAATGGAAGGGCGTGAAGATCAACCTGATCGACACACCGGGCCACGCCGATTTTGGCGGCGAGGTGGAGCGGGTGCTGCGAATGGCCGACGGAGCGCTGGTCCTGGTGGATGCTGCCGAGGGGCCGATGCCTCAGACTCGTTTCGTATTGTCCAAAGCGTTGGAAGCCAAACTGCGACCGGTTGTGGTCGTCAACAAAATTGATCGACCGGATGCCCGCCCGCTGGAGGTGCTCGACGAAATACTCGGTCTGTTTTTGGATCTGGGGGCCGATGATGAAATGGCTGATTTCCCATTTGTGTACTGTTCGTCCCGCGAGGGATTTTCCACGCACGATCTGAATGACCGCACCGGATCGATGGCTGCGCTCCTCGACCTTGTACTGGAAAAAATCCCAGGCCCTGTCGTGGCCCCCGATGAACCCCTCCAGATGCTTGTAACCACGCTGGATTGGTCGGACTATGTCGGCCGCATCGCGATCGGGAGAATCGAATCAGGAGTGCTCACCAAAGGCGCGCCGATCGTGCGATCGACTGCGCAGGGCACATTTGTCTCTGCCAAAGTCGTGGGGTTACAGGTGTTCGACAAACTTGGAAAAGTCGACACCGATGAGGCCACCGCAGGCGACATCGCCGCGGTCAGTGGATTGGATGACGTTGAGATTGGCGACACAATCTGCGATCCCGGGAGCCCGCGGGCTCTGGAGCGACTCTCCGTCGATGAGCCGACATTGAATATGGTGTTTGGCGTCAACACATCCCCACTGGCTGGCCGCTCTGGCAAGTACCTGACAACACGGCACCTGCGAGACAGGCTTCAGAAGGAACTCGAACGCAATGTGGCCCTGCGGGTGGAGCCGATCGAGGGAAGCGAGCAGTTTTCGGTTTCAGGTCGTGGTCTTTTGCACCTCTCGGTGTTGATCGAAACGATGCGACGCGAGGGATACGAGCTGTCGATCGGTAAGCCGCGGGTCATTTTGCACAAGCAAGGCGACAAAGTGCTCGAACCGTTTGAAACGCTGGTCGTGGAAGTGCCGCACGACAAACTCGGGCCTGTGATGGAACTGACGGGCGCTCGCCGCGGCAAAATCGTTCATATGGGCTCTCGCGGGGAATTTGCCCATGCCGTCTTCTCGATTCCCGCACGCGGCCTGATCGGTCTGCGAACTCGGATGCTCAATGCCACGCAGGGCACGGCGATCATGCATCACCGCTTTGAATCGTGGCAGGCCATGGAGGGCGAAGTAGCCGGACGCTCCAACGGAACGCTCGTGTCGATGGTGCCTGGCAAGGCTGTGGCCTTTGGCCTGGATGGCCTGCAAGATCGGGCAGAGCTCTTTATTGAGCCGGGGGACGAGGTCTACGAGGGCATGGTGGTCGGCGAAAACTCTCGCAACGAAGACATGAATGTCAATCCAACACGCGAAAAAAAGCTGACCAACATGCGGGCCTCCGGGAGCGACCGCAACATCCTGCTCAAGCCGGCTCGCCGCATGTCACTGGAAGAGTCGCTTGAGTACATCGAGGAAGACGAACTCGTTGAAGTGACTCCCGACGGCATCCGGCTGCGAAAGGTCCTGCTCTCCGAGCACGATCGCAAGCGACACTCCCGGCAAAAGTAATCCCTCCAAGCAGCCGAGAACTCTCTCGACGATTCGGAGCTACAGTTCGTACACCGTGCCCGGGCAGACAAACTCGACGTTTGGAATCTGCATGGCATCAATCTCGCGGGCGATCTCAGCAGCAAATCGGGCCTTGCGGTGGACGATAATCCACCGCACCTGCGAGGATAGCTTTTTTACTTCTGCTGCAAATGTGGCTGTCGAGAGGTGGCCAGTCAGCGTGGCCAGTCCAGCCTGACTGGCCGGAAAGCTGGCTTCTAAAAAAACGGCCTTCAGGTTCTGGACCGTCGATAGATACTGCCAGATAGCCTCGGTGGGGCCTGTGTCGGACGGAAATGCCACTGCGGAGATTCCGTCTTCCACGACGAGCCCCAGCGTATCGACCCCGTGCGAGACTGACACCGGCGTGATCGTGAGTCCGTCGCGGTGCAGCGGTTGCAGTATTTCCAGTGGAGTCGTTTGAACGAATGAGTCTTCGGGATGCGAAAGCCGAATAAAATCTGGCCAGACGCGTCCGTTAAAAATATCATCGTGTAGAAAATCGAGTACGTCACGCGCTGCCAATAACTCCACGCAATCGGGCCCGGGCTGATAGACATTCTCAAGAAATATTGGAAGCGACGCGATGTGGTCGAGGTGTTCGTGCGTGACAAAGACGTGCTTGATACGATTCTGTCTACCAAGGTCGGCCAGAAAACCAATCGCCCCTGCATCGATCGCGATTGTGTCGTTGATGAGAAACGACACCAAAAATTGCGTACCAGACGCCGGTATGCTCGATGGCAACATTTCAACCCGCATGTTTTTGTCCTTGTTGTCTAGTGCATACGATCCAACTAGTCGGCAAATGGCCCGCTAATTCCTGTCGGGCTGCATACCAAAAAACTGTCGAATGCCCTGCAGGATATCGGACGGTTCATTTCTGATTTGCTCCAATTCGACAATCGCTTCCGACCGTTCTGCCATCCGTATCGAAAGGGACGTGCCTATCTTCTCAATCAATGTCGGATCGGCCGCGAGAATGCCTCGAAACGATTCGCTGCTCACTTCAAACACTCGCGTTTGGCTCAGGGCCGTCACGGTTGCCGATCGCGATGCCCCCGTCATCAGTGACATCTCACCAAAGTAGTCGCCCGCCCCTAGGCTCGCCAGTGATCGTGGTCCTGATTTCCCTGCTACGATCGACACCTCCACGCGGCCCTCGATGATCACAAACATACTGCCCCCTGGCGCATCCTGATGGATGATTTGCTCGCCGGCCCCGTAGATGTGCTCTGCATTGGTTTCGGCCAGCCGGCGCAACTGCAACGGCGTGAGCGAATCGAGTAGCCCGACCTGCTTAAGACACTCGGTGAGGCGGTCGACGACTGCTTCCGGCGACTCTTTTGAGGCCGTCGGAAACTGCGTCAAACGGATCGCCTGCGTGGCCACGGGAATGTCGATGCCATGGCGGGCCAACGCATACCAGATCCGATCGCGAGCCATGCCGTCCACGCGGTCTCGCTTGTCGAAATCGGTCGTAAAGAACCGCACCCAGTGTTCCACCCCACGTTCCATAAAACTGTTGGTCACCACCGACGGAGCCGGGTGCCCCAGCACTCCAAAGCTGCCCCGGATCGCAGCGAGGATCACCGATTGCACGTGTTGCGGCGAGATTTCATAGGGCGTGACCACGTAGAGCGACCTTCTCGACCATGGCTCGGGCTGCGTGAAATTTCGGATGGATGCTTGCGCTAACTGTCCGTTTGGAATGATGACGTAGGCTTCATCCAAAGTGATAACCTTTGTGGCCCGCCAGTTGATTTCCACAACCTTCCCAATGTGGGCGGTGTTTTGGTCGTACTGAATCCAGTCGCCGATCTCAAACGGATGCTCTGCGTGGATTGCCAATCCGGCAAACACATTGCCGAGCGTATCTTTGAGCGCGAATCCTAGGGCGGCCGTCACGAGTGCCGAGCCAGTCAACAATTCGCCAGCCTCAATGCCCGCTTCCCAGAGCACGATTAATAAAGCCAATGCGATGACACAGCAGCGGAGCACATCCAAGAAAATCTTTGGCATCGGCCGCGTGCAGCGTTCCCAGAGCGTGACGGCCCCCACGAGGAGCACCGAATGCAGGAGCGATGCCACGACAAAGAATCGCAAAACTATGTGGGCGACTCGCGTTTTTTCAACCGATGCCGGAAAGATGGCCGCCACTGCCAGCGGCACAAACGCCGCCGCGAGGAGGAGAAACGATCCCCATGACAAGCCTCGGCGGCCCCGCGGAGCCGAGAGCAAAAACACTGCCAACACCACCACAGCCATCACAATCTGCCGGCTCGACACAATGTCAGTCCACCCTGAAATCGAGACAATCGCCGAGTCCAATCCGTCGGTGGGCATAACGTTGTCCTGCATACCTAGCCATCTCAATCTGGTGCGCTCCTTCCGGGCGTTGTCAAACGCTTATTGTGAAGATTCGACCTCCCAACAGCAACACGCTGCCAGACATTCCCGTATGAGACTGCCTCCGTAGACGCGGGAGCCTCGGGTTGTTACACTCCGGTCTTGAAATTTTGTCCCTTCTATGGCTCTGGGAAACGTATGGTTAAGCTCACCGTTCGCGATAGAGAAAGCATTCAGGAAGCGGTTCGTCGCTTCCGCAAGTTGGTCGAGCGCAGCGGCATCAAAAAAGAAATGCGACGCCGCGAGTTTTTTGAAAAGCCAAGCGAAACAAACCGCCGTGCGCGCCTTCGAGCCGAACGCCGCACCAAACGCAACCGCCTGCTGGGCGTCTGATTCGAGCGGAATCTTGAAAGTTTCGAGCGGACTCTTCACGAAAAACTTGTTCGCGGTCCCATCTGCCAACTACCGCCGAGCGATAGATCAACTGTAGACCGCAGCCCCAATCTCCAAGCCGTATCCCAGAGCGGAGGCTCGCCGGTAGTCTCCGGTGCCAAGTCGAGACGCTTGGCGATTTCCAAGTCGAACACAGCCGTTGTGGCCGCCAGATTCATGTAGCTGAATCGGATCATGGCATCCGGTGAAACTCGATAGCCCAGAAAGCCCCGTTGCATCACTGAACGAAGGTCGCAGCAACAGATACGCGGTTGTCAGCCTCGTGGAGTCATGCCTTTTGCTCGTAGCCCAGCCAGTCCAAGGCCACGTCCAGCCACGGGGCGTTGTGCGTGGGCCATCCGCTGCTGACCCGGTCGACCCCCGTGTCGGCCACGGCTCGAATGGTCTCTGGTCGAATGCCGCCTGAGGCTTCCAGAACAATACCGGGGCTTCTCTGATTTCGTAAGCAAACGCAGTGTGCAAGATCTTCGAGGGTCATATTGTCGAGAAGGAGGACATCTGGGCCGGCAGATAAAATCGCCTCGCACTGCTGAATCGAGTCGACCTCGATCTGGACGACCATTACGGCGGCGCGTTGAGGCGGAAACGCGTTGCGTATAAATGCTCGTGCGCGATGCACAGCCTCAGCAGGGCCGATCCCCTCTGCCGCTAGCGCCGCCACGTGGTTATCCTTGATGAGAACGGCATCGAAAAGGCCGAGGCGATGGTTCCAGCCACCACCTGCTCGGGTGGCAAACTTATCCAGCAACCGCCAGCCTGGCACCGTCTTGCGAGTGTCGTACACGCGGCAGGGGGTGCCTGCCACAGCGTCCACGAGTAAACGGGTTGCAGTGGCCACGCCCGACATGCGGCCGATCATGTTGAGGAGCACTCGCTCCGCCGCGAGCACGCTGCGTGTGGCACCACCCAGGGTTGCAATTGTGTGGCCTGCTTCCACCGCCGTACCGTCCTGAACTCGCGACTGCCAGTGCATCTTCGGATCTGCCACCAGAGCGACAACCTCCGCGGCCTGCACTCCCGCCACGACTCCCGACTGTCTGGCCACTACATCCAGTTCGCACGTGGCACTAGCCGCTACCAAAGCCACACTCGTCCAATCGCACTCGTGCCCAAGATCCTCCGCAAACCAGTCGCGGGCCAAGCCTGCAACATGGGCCGCAAGAGCGTCATTCCATACAATCTGGCTCCCGTCTGGCTGGCTCGATACCGCGTTGAATGCTGGCTGAGAAGGCATGAAAAACTTCTGCGGGGTGACGCGACTGGATGTGAGGTAGTTGGCTATCCTATCAGGTGTCTAGATACCCAAGGAACGTACGAGAGAGGGATTGCAATGCCCCTAGCCGATCCACTCCCAACCGTGAGCCCGGTGATCCCCATGCGAGCTCAAACAGTGATTGCGGCAGCCGTCGCTTTGTGTCTTGTTGCAGCAGCGGCCTGGATGATCGCGGCGGGGGGGTTTTCCGGGGGGCTTGTCGACCACGACGATCCTCCGGAGCCGATCGTCCGCTTTACGCTCAACATCAACTCTGCAGGAATCGTCGAACTTTCTCAATTGCCAGGCCTAGGGCCCGCTACCGCGCAGGCCATCCTCACCCACAGAGATGCGTACGGCCCATTCGCTTCCTTCGAGGCGATCCTCGATGTGCCTGGCATCGGCGACGCAACGCTGGCAAAGATAAGGCCCTACCTCCGCCCGATTCGAAAGCTTCAAACGCTCGCCCCCGCAGCCGACCTACCCACTGATCCACAGCCAGTCGCTGCGACCGAGAATGCCCCATGACGCTCAACCCGAATGTGTTTGAACTCGTAAGCCCGTACCAGCCAGCCGGCGACCAACCGGCTGCCATTGAGGCGCTGGTGCGAGGCATCCAAGAGGAGCGAAAAACGCAGGTCCTCATGGGCGTCACCGGCTCCGGCAAAACATTCACCATGGCCAACGTGATCGCTCAAGTCGGCCGCCCCACGCTGGTGCTCTCCCACAACAAAACACTTGCCGCGCAGCTCTACGCTGAGTTTCGCGACTTCTTTCCGCACAACGCGGTTCACTATTTTGTGAGCTACTACGACTACTACCAACCCGAAGCCTATATCCCGCAGCGAGACATTTACATCGAGAAAGATGCTGCGATCAACAAAGAGATAGACAGACTCCGACTGGCGGCCACAAGCGCCCTGGTGAGCCGGCGGGATGTGATCGTGGTGGCAAGCGTGTCGTGTATCTACGGATTGGGGTCGCCCGATGACTACCGGTCAATGGTCATCCGGCTGGCCAGTGGAATGACACTGTCTCGTAACGCCCTCCTCGAAAAACTCGTATCAATCCACTACGAACGCGGTGACATGGCGTTGGAACGGGGCACATTCAGAGTGCGAGGGGATTCCATCGACATTTGGCCGCCGTACGACGAGCTTTCGTGCCGCGTTGAATTCTGGGGCGACACAATCGAATCCATTGCCATCACGCACCCAACCAGCGGCGAGGTGGCCGCCAAAAAAGACGAAATGTATTTTTATCCAGCCCGCCACTTCGTGATGCCAGAGGAGCGAGTCAAAGCTGCTGTGGCATCGATCCGGGCGGAACTTGAGTCGAGGCTTGAAGAGCTCAAGGGCCAAGGAAAGCTCCTCGAGGCGCAGCGGCTGGCCGCTCGCACCCGGTTTGACTTGGAAATGATGCTCGAGGCAGGATTCTGTCCGGGCATTGAGAATTACTCTCGTCCCTTGAGCGGCCGCGCCCCAGACAGCACTCCCGACACGCTGTTGAACTACTTTCCCAAGAACTTTCTTTTTTTTGTGGACGAGTCGCACGTGACGGTGCCCCAGGTGCGGGGCATGTACGCCGGCGACCGAAGCCGCAAGCTCACGCTTGTTGAACACGGCTTTCGGCTGCCCAGCGCCCTGGACAATCGGCCACTCAAGTTTGAAGAGTGGGATCTGAAGCTGGATCAGACGATTCACGTGTCGGCAACGCCTGGTCCGTGGGAGTTGGGCCGCACCGGCGGCGAGGTGGTGGAACAGGTGATCCGCCCCACGGGCCTGCTGGATCCAGTCATTGAAGTGGTGCCTGCCAAGCAACAGGTGCTGCACCTAACAGGGGAAATAGCCAAGACCGTCGCGGCGGGCCATCGCGTGCTTGTCACCACTCTGACAAAAAAACTTGCCGAAGATCTCTCCCGATATTTCCAGGAACGAAAAGTGCGGTGTTGCTGGCTGCACAGCGAACTCAACGCTTTTGAACGAGTCGACCTATTGAAGCAACTGCGCGAAGGAAAGCTGGACGTGCTGATCGGAGTCAACTTGCTGCGCGAGGGGCTCGATCTACCAGAAGTGGCGTTGGTGGCGATCATGGATGCCGACAAGGAGGGCTTCCTGCGGAGCGAGACGTCACTCATGCAGACAATCGGCCGATCGGCCCGCAATGTCGATGCTCGCGTCATTCTTTATGCCGATAGCATCACCGACTCGATGGGAAGAGCAATCGGCGAAACGCAGCGACGACGAGAACTCCAGCAGGCCTACAACACCCACCACGGCATCACGCCGGAAACAATCCGCAAGGAGATTCGTGCGGGTATCGAGTCGGAGGCTGCGTCGCGATCCATTGCTTTTTCAGCCGTCGGGCAGCAAGGCCAATCCCAGCAGCAGTCGGCCCAACTGCTCGAGCAGCTTGAGGCTGACATGATGCGGGCGGCAGCCGAAATGGATTTTGAGCAAGCCGCAGCGATCCGTGACCAGATCGCCGCTCTGCGAGGGGAGGGTGGTCGGCCCAGTCACCTCAAAAAGGGAAAGCGGGGCCGCACGAATGGCGGCTCCTCCGGCCGAATCCCGCGGCCCGGACGTTGAAGGGGCAGCGGGGGGGCTTGGCCATTATGAGGCATTCAGCGACTCCTGCGGCCTATGGCAGATGTGCGTGAATGACTCGGTTTTCCCTCTGGATGACCAGTTCGTGCGCTCCGAATGAACCGCACTATGGGGATCACACGCCTGCTCGACTGACTGCTAGGATACATGAATGCAAAGCCTCCCTGACCCAGCAACCGGCACTCGCAACCTGCCGCCAGTGGAGTCGCTGTGGACGGCCATCTGCGAGACTTCCAGCAGCTTTGTGTTGGTCGTGAATCGCCAGAGATCGATTCAATTCTGCAACCGAGTCACAGAGGGGCAATCTCTCAACGATGTTCTGAACCGTAATCTGCTCGACTTCACCACTGCAGAGTCGGCCGAACACGTTCATCGCGTGTTAGAGGAAGTTTTTTCCAAAGGCGGGGTCCATTCGCTCGAAACTTCTGGAAAGAGACTCTCTGGGAAAATTAGCTATTTTTCACTTCGCGTGGGCCCCATTATGGTGGACGGCCAGATCGAAAGCGCGATGATTTGCGCCGAGGACATCCTGCTGCTCAAGGAGTCTGATGCGTCGCTGCAGCACGAGCGGTCTGTACTGAAACACTTACTCGACATCCAGGAACGGGAGCGACAACTCGTCTCCTACGAGATTCACGACGGTCTTTCACAATATGTAGCCGGGGCGATCATGCACCTGCAGGCATTCGAGCATGCCTCGCGCAAGCAGTCGACCGACCACAATCTCACCGATGCCCTGCACCTCCTGCGTGCAGCTGCGGATGAGTCCCGTCGGCTCATCACTGGCCTTCGGCCTTCAGCCCTTGACGAACTGGGGATTGTTGCTGCCACAGAGTCGCTTCTTGTGGATGCACGCACAGACATCCCGCGAATCAACTTCAGTCACTCTCTCGGCAACAACCGACTCCCCCAGCCGGTGGAGACAACGATCTTTCGTATTGTGCAGGAATCGCTCTCCAACGCGCGCAGTCACGCACAGGCTCAATCGGTTGATGTCTCGATCGACTTGGTCGATGAGTTCCACGTGCGCATTACGATCCAAGATGACGGCATCGGCTTTCGCCCGGCGGATGTGCCCGAGGAACGCTTCGGTCTCGAGGGCATCCGACAGCGGTCGCGATTGCTCGGTGGCGAAGCATCCATCGTGAGCGAGCCGGGAGCTGGCACGCTCATCCAAGTGATCCTGCCTCTGGCCATGCACTCACATGGAGCATCGTAAGCCAGAAAAAGATTTTTTCTTTGGCTTTTTAACACCTGACGCTTTACGCGACTTTTCGTAGCACGTCGCGGCCGGCATCAATCGATCGACCCAAACGCCGACGACCATTCGGCAATGGCGAATCTGATTCGATGAGCGTGGCTTCCTTGCGTACGGTCAGCCGATCCCGCAGGGATTGTGCCAAGGCAGGGCCAATATCTTCCTCGCGTGCTCGCGTGCCAACATCTTCGACCGCGTCAGCCAGTCCAAGCACAACGTTCTGCCGAACCCCCTCGCGCAACCACTGAAAAAAACTCATGCCGGCTCTCCTTGAAAATCGTCGCTGTCGGAACGCCTCAACCTTTCGTCTCGATCGCCTCCACGATGTATCGGCAGAGTCACTTCATCGAATCAACGACACGCTTGCCGCGAACAGCGCTCGGCTTTGGGGCAACCGAGGACCTTTCCGCAGCGGCTGACTTCTGGGCAGGCTGTGCAGTCGCCGGTTGCTCCGCAACCCTTCCCACGCACACAAGGCACATATCATCGCTGCGGTTTTGTCCTGCGGCGTGCCGCTCCACGTCCCCCAGAATACGACGGCCAATTCCCTGAGCTGTCTTCTCGGTAGCGTTGACTGGATCGGCAAGCACCCCCAGCAGCCTGGCAAGGCCGTACGGGTGATTTTCGTGATCCATGGCCTCGCTAATGCCGTCGGTGTAAAAGACAAGCAGCGTTCCTAGCGGGACATCAACATCCAGCGAAGTATACTGATACTCCGGATCGACTCCTAGCGGCAGGCCTGCCTCGTCGGCACCGATAGCCTCCACGTGGCCAGCAGCATCCCTCATAAAAACGGGGGGGTGTCCGGCAGTAACAACCGTGATGCGATGCAATGCCGGATCCAGAACGGCCACGATGAGGGTTGCGAAGCGATCGTCCCAACCGCTGCGACAAAAGCTCTCGTTGATTCGCGACACAGCCCCCGCGACATCGGGCTCGCTGGCAAGACAGTATCGTACATCGGCCGAGAGCGCTGCCATCACCAGCGCCGCCGAAACTCCCTTGCCAGAGACGTCGGCCAGCACCACAGCGAGGCGTCGGTTCGGCAAGGGCACATAGGCGAAGAAATCGCCGCCGATTTGATGGGCTGGTTCGTAGAAATCAAAGACCTCATAGCCCACGATCTCGGGTGGTTTCGCCGGCAGAAGCCCCTGCTGCACGCGGTGAGCTAATTCAAGATCCCTCTTCAGTTGTTCCTGACCGATTCGATCGTCGTAGGCGAGTGCTTGCTCAATCGCTTGGGCCACTTGCCCAGCCACTCCAGCAAGCAATTCCAGATCATTTTGACAAAAAGCACCACCAGCATCGCGAGAGTCAATGTGAATAACCCCCAGCACGCTGCCGCCACTACCGATAAACGGCACCAGCATCACGGACCTGATTTGACAGTCGACGACACTGTCGCTGGCGTTAAACCTGCTGTCAGCCCCCGCATCCGCCGAGAGGATTGCACGCCGCGACTGCACCACTTTGTTGATCAGCGAAAGGCTCAAGCGAAGCGGCCCAGATTCAGGCACGCCGTTCATCTTGCGTGCGCGAAGAACAAATCGCCTCGACTTGGAATCCGCCAGCAGCACAAACCCTCGTTCGACCTTAGGAAAAAGAACAAACAAACTATCGAGTAACCGTGGCAGCACCTCGTCAAGCGACAGCAATGCGCCGATCGCCCGACCGATATCCCGCGCAGCTTGAAGCTTTGCCGGGACATGCACCTCCATCTCCTCGTCCCCCTTGGGCCGGACTCCAGCGATATCAACCTGCGATAGGATCACTGAATCGCCACGCTCTGAATCGATAATATCGTCCACCAAAACGTGCCCCCGCAACACGCCCTCCGGCGACACTGTATCCTCACCAACAGCCACTCCACTCGAACGGGCGGGGCGCTGCGACGAAAAGAGCATGCGCTGATCACAAATCAGCACCTCATCTCCCTCTGTGAGTTGCTGTCTGCCCGTGACCAAACGGCCGTTGACCGTCGTGCCATTTCGGCTGCGCAGGTCCTCGACGCATACGGTGTCGCCGTCGACAGACACTGCGGCGTGCTGACGACTCACCGCCGATGCATCGACCACAATGTCGCAGGCCGGATGCCGGCCAATGACCATTCGCTTTTTTGCAATACGAATCCGTTCCCCAGCGCGGGCGCCCGTTCTGAACTCGAGATAATAGTGGGACAAAAAATCTGACACCGGACGCTCGCTCGTGATGAATGGTTGCTCGTAGCTGTTCTGGTCGTAGCACTCGTCGGGAATTTGGCTACGGCCCCGCCAACGACCGGAATTGCCTCGCAACGGACCAGCAGGTACGCTCAGTGGGCCGCATTCGACGCACTGGACTTTTCAACATCATACAACCCCATACTGGATCTATCCTAGACGCATAGCTTTTTTGTTTTTTGGGGAATTGTGTAACGGTAGCACGACTGGCTCTGAACCAGTTAGTCTAGGTTCGAATCCTAGTTCCCCAACTTGACTCCCCAATGTCGTTCCCCAATTTTCCAACGCTCGCGTAGGTTCCGAAGGCGTTGCGTCTGCTTATGGTCGAGCCACCCGTTTCACTTCCGATGCCCACCAGCGAACATCGGGTTTTGCTGATCGACGACCAGCGGATGATTGGTGAGGCCGTGCGGCGCATGCTCGCCAGCCAACCAGACATGGTTTTTGAGTTCTGCCGCGAGGCCAATGTGGCCTTTGATGTGGCAATCGCTTTTAGACCCACCGTCATCCTGCAAGACCTCGTGATGCCCGGCATCAGCGGCTTGGATATGGTGCGACGATTCCGCGGCGTCCCGGCCACCGCGAATGTCCCAATCATCGTGCTTTCGGCAATGGAGGAGGCTGTCGTCAAAGCTCAACTCTTCGAGTCGGGGGCCAGCGACTATCTCGTAAAACTGCCGGATCAGATTGAACTCATTGCACGGATCCGCGTTCATTCGGACGGTTTTCACCGACTGCTTGAACGGAATGCCGCTTTTGCAGCGCTCGAGCAATCGCTCGTTGACCTCAAACACGAGCAGGAAAAATCCGAGCGACTGCTTCTTAATATCCTACCGGAAAAGATTGCTGAAAGGCTTAAAAATGGCCAATCCACGATCGCGGAAAGCTTTCCTTGCGCGACAGTCATGTTTGTGGACCTCTGTGGTTTTACGGAGTTTTCACAGCGTGTTGACGCCGAGCATCTGGTTTCGATGCTGGATGAGATTTTCTCAACATTCGATCAGTTAGCGCGCATTCACGGCGTCGAGAAAATTAAGACGATCGGCGATGCCTACATGGCGGTTGCCGGCATACCCGTGGCTCGCCACGACCATGCTGAGGCCGTTGCGGCAATGGCACTCGGGATGCTCAAATCGTTTCGTGGCGTGATGCAAAGCCGAGACCTTTCCCTTGAAGTGCGGATCGGCATCCACTCTGGGCCCGTGGTTGCCGGAGTGATCGGTCGGCATAAGTTCACCTACGATCTCTGGGGCGACACCGTCAACCTCGCCAGCCGCATGGAGTCGCACGGTGAACCATCCCGGATTCATATTTCGCAGGCCACCCGCGATCTCCTCAAAGACACATTTCAGTTCGCCGATCGGGGCGAAATCACAGTCAAAGGCAAGGGCACCATGCACACATGGTTCCTGCTTGGCAAGACGTAATTACGTCTTAATGCCAACGCTTGAGCCAACCGCGGCGGTAGAAAAAAGCAATCATACCAACGGTTGTTGTTGCCATGAGGGCCATCGCTACCGGGGCTCCGTAGCGGTAGGAAAGCAGCGGCATGTTCCATGGGGAGTTGGTGTCAAAATTCATGCCGTAGTAGCCGGTAATAAATGTGAGCGGCATAAAAATCGTTGCGATCACGGCAAGCACCTTCATCACGTCGTTCATGCGATTGTTGAGGCTCGCCAGATAGATGTCTCGCAGGTCGCTGCTGATCTCGCGATAACTCTCCATGAGGTCCAGCAACTCCATAGCGTGGTCGTAGGAATCGCGAAAATGAGCACGGGCCAGATCGCCCACCAGCGGGGTCGGCTCTCGGCCCAACGTGTGAAGCAAATCGCGAGTCGGCCAGAGCGCCCGCCTGAGCGTCATAAGATCGTTGCGCACATCATGAATCCGCACAAGTGACTCACGAGAAGGGTTGTTCATAGCCTCTTCTTCGGTCGCTTCAAGCCGATCGCTCAACTGCTCAAGCACTGGAAAATAGCCATCGATTACCACATCAAACAGAATCGCGCACAGCGTGTCGGCACCGCCGTGGCTGATCCGCGTGCGGCCCTGCCGGATCCTTTGACGCACGCCCGCAAACCCATCAATTGCGAGCCGCTCCCGAAAAGTAATCACATAGCGGTCGCCCAAGAAAATACAGACTGGGTCAGTGACGATTGCCTCGGACTCAGATCGTGCCATGCGGGCAGCGATCAAAACCTGGTGCCCAAACACCTCAACTTTTGGGCGCTCGTCAGGCGTCACGGCATCTTCAAGAGCCAATGCGCTGATGTCAAACACGCTGCCGATCATGCGAATCGTTTCGGCATCTTCCAAACCCTCAATGTCGATCCAGACCACGGGCCACTTCTCGCGAGCAACCGTCAACTCTTCTGGTCGCAGCACCGTTGATTCCGCCCACGCTTCGCCGTCACAGGCAATCATTCGCAGGATGGATGGACCTGCCACCATCGCGGCGTCAGTTGCAATGCCATGCTCCGACTGCCGGTTCCGCCGGCGACGACTGCGTCTGCGATTCGACATGGATACCGCCTTCATGCGGGATACGTGAATAAGAGTTGATCACGATACCAGCGGAGCCGCATGGGGGTCGACCCCGCTGGTCAGAGAACACCAGAGACCATAGGCTGCTGCCATGATCCGTGCCCCTGATCCTTCCCCGATTGGCGATGCCTTGGCGTGGGCCGCTCGCATCATGGCTATTGGCATAGTGATGTTTGTGCCCGGAGTGATTGGCACCTGGCTGGACAAACGCTATGAGCTTGGATTCCTCGGGCCGGCTTGTTTTTTACTCGGGCTCTCAGCATCGCTCATATGGCTCGTGAAAATAGGGGGGAATTCAAAAAATCGGCGGAGCGGTTAGGATACTTTTCGATCGTACGTCCACACCAACCGGAACTCCCTTCAACACAGTCAACAATTGACCCTCACAAATTGACCCACATTGATCCCAAGGATTCGCCAGATTGTGTGTGCCGCCCCTAGGTTTCTCAACCAGAATTTCTGGACCGTGGTTGAATCATCCCGTGCACGGTCGACGCTGCTGGGAGGTTGCACGCTGCTGCTGGTCTGGGGGGCTGCCGTGGCGGTGGCCCTGTCTCTCGACGACGGACGCCCACTCTGGCGAGAGTCTGTCGCATTCGCCGCTGGTACCTGCCTGATTGGATCTCTCGGCGGCTGGTGTACGACGCGCTTCTTCGTGGGCAGCCCATCCCTCGCTGTGGCAGGAGCAATGGCTGGCCTGTTGCTGCGCGTGATGATTCCTTTAGCCGCCTTAGCGTGGCTTCAAACACGGGGCACTTTCCTGGCGTTGGCTGGTGCCGGTGGCCTGCTGACGGCATTGTATCTCACACTCCTTGCCACAGACATTCTTCTGCACATCATGATGTCGCCGGCAATCGCTGAGCGTTTGAGAACCGTAGAACAAAACAAACCGCTATAGTGCTGGTCTCTTTTTCTGCCAGAACACTTTCACGACCACACGACTCGCCGAGGAGCTTTTGATGTCAGCGAATCCCATCTATCACTTAAAAGACTGCTACTTCTTCGAAGTGCCCAAAGCACTTTGGCGGCAGGGCTATCAAACACTCAATGACGTGCCGGAGTTTTTGCGAGTGGGACATCCCGACATTTCTGACGTGCAGGCGTTTAACCGAGCGATGGATGGGAAAATCCTCATTCCACAACCGTTTGCTGAACTGGAAAGCCTCTACGCGGTGAAGGCGGGCTCCGGCTTTGGAATCTCCAAATACATGCTTTTAGAACTCCTTGTGGCCGCCGTGATGCTGGTGCTATTTGCATGGGTTGCGTCGCGACTGCGGTCGGGCGCAGCCCCCAAAGGCAGGTTGTTGAATCTCTTTGAGTCAATGCTCGTGTTTGTGCGAGACACAATTGCTCGACCGGCCATCGATGATCCGCACCCTCATGCCGACGCCCACGGCCG
>QWQH01000095.1 GCA_003670915.1 Planctomycetota bacterium
CATCGACTCGATGTGCTTTGCAGCCCCGATCTTCTATCACATCACGCTGCTTGTCACCGGCGCCTGAGACGCACTCAGGTCCATGCCGCTTCAGGTGCCTCTGCCTTCTCCAGCATCCGAGGTAGAATGTGAACAGTTCAGCGAGTTCTCAACTGCATGAATCGAACGTTAGGGCGCGATGGCCGGCGAGGGTTGTTGGTCCGCGTTGGCAAGCCGTTTCGTTTGCAGGGCATAAATCGAACGGCGGCCTCCGATGGCGACTGTATTTGTACCGAGAGTGCCACTAGGCGTGGGATCATCTGGGCTCTGCCCTCGGGGCGTGCCTGACCAGGCGAGTTGAGGCGTTCCTGGACGGCTTTGCGCAAGAGCCAGGGCTGCGGGCGGTGCCGGGCATCCTTGTCGCACCCATTCCAACCACGTGTGTTGCAATTGCGCAAGGCCTCCCACGCCATAATGCCGCATGAGCGAAGCCGACCAGTTGTCGGTTGCAAGACCGTCGCTGACAAACGTCACATATTTGTGTCGTCCACCTCGCTCGATGAGGTAGCGGGCTAGAGAGTAGCCCTGTGAATACAGTGGCAGGACATCTGCTGGATACTCCCGCATCGCAAACATTTCTGGAAAGGCAATACCCCGACCTGTTGTCAGAAACTCAATGAGGAGCCGATGCTGACGCGCCCGCTCGACGGGATGCTCGACAGTGGTGCATGCGCCCTCATCTGCCCAACGCGGCAGCGGCCGGCGAAAGTGGCTGGCAAACACGGTGTGCGTGATTTCGTGCGGCAAAACGGAGTCTAGAATACGCTCCTCGCTGCCCTGAATCGTCATGGTCCATCCGAACACCTCGCCTGCATCGAAAACAAAGCTCGTGGCACCGCCCGCGCCCAAATGGGCTGCCACCTGCGCCTTGATCGGACAGGGCCGACTCCAACGCGGCAGCGGCTTTCCAAGCCATTCGGTTGCAAGATCGTGTCTGTATTGCTCCGCTGCGTCGCCAATCCGGCGGGCCTGTGCCTCCGTTGGAGCATCCACGAGAAAGTTGGCCGTGCGATGCCCAGCAGCCAGGGCTTCTGTCCCCACAGCCATGACCGCCATCACAGCCATGACAACCACAACAGCCATCATCGCCTTGATCGCACCAGCCAATGCCAACAATCGTGGAGTGCAACGGGTGCTGCTACAACGACATGCCGACTCACAGACAGGCCGACAGACTCTTCGTCCACACTGCATGGCCAAACCGCCTCCATGTGCGCTGCGAGCCGACCTGCGGGATCCATCCCGCGAGGAGTGATAGCCGCCCGTTTCCAACGGATTCATTCCCGAGGAATACGAGGCATATAGGCACCTGTCGGCTCCGAGCGGGCGGACAGTAGCGAACTGCTGCAACTGGGAGCCAGAGCGTTTTCTAGCGGCTAGAAAACGAAGCGGTAGGTGCGATGGGAGACGGGGCGATCTGGGTGATCGAACTGTCGATCTGGATGAATTGGGGCACTGAACGCAGCCACTGGTTGAGTGCTGATGCAATGGCATATGCGATGAAACAAACGCCGGGCCATGCTGGATCGAGCACCAACATCCAAACGATCCCCACAATGGCAACCACGATCGGCACACCCCACAGAGTCACCTCCCATCCCTCCAATGGACGACGGCGCACGTACACCCACACCCCTGTGCACATCGCCAGAATCGTGAGCGTGGCAATCGCCCGCGTCGGCACGGTGGGATCGCGATCTCTCACCCCCCGAATCGTGAGGCTCTTTTTGAAAGGAGCCATTCCCACACACACAGGGGTTTTGAGGGATTCCGATGCGGCTTGGGCCTGCCGACTCAGAGTGCTCCACCACGCTCTCTCCAAAGGAACAGTCGCTTGCTCCCGCCGGAATCGCAGATACTCCGCCAGGCGAGTCCGCTCCGACGGATCCGCTCCGACGGCAGCCCTTTCAAAGTCAACATCGAGCCGAGTGAGGGCCGCGAGGCGCTCACTCACCACCACGCCTGCATCCAACACCTCCGCTGGCTCCGTGATCCGCAGCGACACTCCCCACGGGGCTTTCAATGCCCAGATCTCCCGTGTGCACGGCAAGCCAATCATCGCGGGTGACTCCAACTGAAACGGCTCGCCATCGACGAACTGGGGCCCCACGTCGCCCGCAAACACTGCCACCAGCGACCTCGGCCATCGCACGTCCAGGAGACGCACTTTCGCCACGTTCTCCTCCTGCGGCCCGGATGACACCGTGTGACCGACGGCATGCCCATCCACATACACTTCAAACAGGCGCATACCACGAGGAATTTTCAAGAGCACAACTGGTTCCAGAGCCACGAAGTCAAACCTCGCGATTCCCCAGGCGCGGCCACGTTCGTCGATGGTGAGGTGAATCTCTGCAAACTCAACCCGGGCCCCCGATGCGTTACCATCGGAGGCCGCAGCAGGTCGTTGGATGGAGCCGTTGGTATCCAGAACCAATGGTCGGATGGAATCGCGACCGACCGCAACGTCATCGTTGAGCGTATAGGAGGGAGCCTGTTCCGCAAAAATCTCGATCGAGTGGCTTTTTTCTCCAGGGGGCTCATCAACCCCCGATGACGCAGCCTGCAATACGTTCACAGACATTGCGTCGGTCGCGGTCCACGACACGACCAGGGGTGAGGCAGGCGGTGCCGAACCAGCCTGAGACAGGGGTGAATCCATGGCAGTACGCAGGAGCGGTAGCGTTCCAGCGGCGACTGGCTTCCCTGGAAGGTGGGCCACCACATTCAGCCGAAACCAGCCAGCCCGCGGCCGCTGCAGCACGGCCACAACTCGATTGGCTGCAGACCGCGACCATCGCAGGTCGATAGCACCGCGATCGGCGTGGGTCAAAGGTACAACGTCGTCTTCGAACAGATTGATTCGGTCAATCACGCAATCGGTGGGCACCTCCAGCGGGATCGTGAGCAACGCGGTCGAACTCGCGTCAAGCCGAGCGCGCAATTCAAATCGGATGCGGTCAGACTCAAAACCGATGGCCAGATTCTGTGTACTCCGGATTGCGTGCACCTTTCTCTCAATGGTCACCCGGACAGGTGGTTCGCGATCAAAAAACGGACGTTTCATCTCCTCGGGCACAGAGGCGATGGACCCAGGCTGAGCGTTGAAATTTTCACCACGAGGGAGTTCCACGCGCCACGAGTGCGTCGGTATGAATGCATCTGTATCGCTGGGCGTCGGAGACAGCACTCCATCGCGGAGCATCACCTGTACGGCCAGATCCGGCGAAGGCACGAGCCGAGTAGTGCGGCGGTCACTGGCAACGCCTTCCAACCACGCCTCGGGCACATCAAACACACCCACCGGATCGACCAAGTCCATGCGAAACGGAACTGTGATCCGCACTGGCCCTCGCATGGGCCGGCGAAACTCAACCTGAAACCGCTGCCCGCCAAGCGGATGCACGAGCAACTCAGAATCAACTTCTTCGATCTGCTCGAGTCGAGGATCGGCCCTCACGATGACCGATCGTATAATCTCATCCCCAGAATCAATCGCATACGTAGCTGTCACCCGGCAGGCATCGAGGTCCCACACTATGTCGTTTCGGCTTTCTACAACACGCACAGTTTCGACGAACGTCCCGCGCGGATCGCAGGATCGCACAAGCCGCACTTCTGCAGACTGAGAAACGTCATACCGCACAGACCCGCGGCTGGCCGACTGCCTGCTATCGATTGGCTGACGTTTTGCTCTGAGAAAAACCCCCCCGAAAGGGGCGCATTCACAGCACACGAACCCTGCAGCCGTGCCATCCTCGCGACTTTCAAGAACCTCAACGCACGCGGTGGGGGCGACCGGGATGCAGGCTCTTGCCGTCTCCACTTCGCCGCTGCGCATCCCTGCTGGCTCAACTTCAACCTCGAGGCGATGCCGTCCTGAGCTTGGAACGACCACTCGAATCATTCTGCCATCTGCTTCAGATCGCACGGCCAGCGGCCGTCCATCCAACTCCACGGTTGTGGCGATCCAGCGGGCATTGCAGGGCGTTTGATCGAGAACCAAAGAGCTGCCTCCATCGGCATCAATGTCGAGCGACATTTTCCACACCCCGCCAAAAACGTTCTGCGTAGACCTCTGGCCTACCAGCACTCGGCTTTCAAGCACGCGGACCGTCTCGGGAGCCGATGGGGTGTCGACAGCCTGAGCCAGCAGGCGGAAAAGTCGCTCCGGCACCATCGCTGTCGCCCCCTGCTTCGTCTCGCCCCGTTCACCTGGCAGCACAAAAACTCGAAGCGTGTCTGGAGCTGACAAGCCCTCGTCAGGGACCAGTGCGTCGACTGGCTTCGCCACTCCCTGGGCATGGGCATGCGACGCCGTCATCGCAAGCATGTACGCCACCACAACCATTGCCCGTGCGGCTCTCGCCGAGATCCGGCCCCAGCGGTTGACGAACCAGACGGCTACAACCGATCCCCACCACGCCGATCGAGCAATCGCGTCATAGGGAGACGCGACCCATAACGCGATCACAGCCGCCATCAGGCAGATGATCAGCGTCAACCACACGCGTCCGCGAGACACTCCAATCGAACCAGCCGCTACGATCACGGCCGCCAGAATAGCCGCTCCGTCAATCAACGACGCGCGTCCTACCACGATCTCGCTGCTGCCGATCTGACCCGAATCTGGCACGAACCAATGAGCCACAAACCCGTCGACAAGAGACGTGGAATCCCCCGATGCCCTGGCCGGCAGAAGAGTCCCCGGTCTGGACGGCTTCGACAAACTAGCTGCAGCCGTTGCTGCGTTGACAGTCTCTTGAATCTGGCTCTGGTTACCCGGTGGCCGAAGAGTCGCATTGAGCAGACGGGTTGTCCAACCCGGCGAGGCGTGGACATTCACCGCTCGATGCGAGGCTGACTCAGCAAAGATCTCTAGTTCCGGTGGCAGCAACACTCGCCACGTGCGTTCCAACACAGGTACGTCGAGCGAACCGCCGGTTGGGGCGATCCCCCACAATCCCCAACCTGGGTTTCGGTGGGCAATGCTTCGCACAAGGAGTTGCCCGAACCGTCGACCCACTGGCAATTCGATCGAAATCGCTCCCTCGATGGCCTGCGTGTCGAAAGACACTCGCACACCATTCAGGAAAATACCCTGCACTCGCTTTCCATCCGGCAGGCTCAGCGACACGCTGGACCGACCGTGGTTCTCAATCTCAAAGAGCGTCTCGTATTCAGTGAGCCCCGAGACGTGGCACCAGCAGGAGGTCGTTTCACTCCAAGCCCACGCTCTCGCATCGTCGTTGGCAAACAAACCGCCGGGAATCAATTCGGCTGCTGGCACTGAGTCGGCAAGGAGTTCAGGCGTCACGTTAAATGAAAGATCTGCGATCATGGCGAGGGATTGTTCGGCGTCAAAGGATTGCGGCGGCAGTTCGGCAAGCCGTCGGTTCAGGACCTGCGGTCGGTTGCGGCCGCTGTCACGCACAATCACTTCGCCAGCCTGACGAGCGGCGCCTTCCACCCACGCCAAGGGCACTGGCACCGCCGCAACAAACGGAATCGTGCGCACCGCGCGGATCGTTACAGGCACCCGCACCGCTGGCATCAGTTCGACCATCCACGATTCGGCAGGAGATTGAACGTCTGCCTCGCCTCCTCTGCGAGCGGGCCTTTCCAGTGGTCGCACTACCAGCGACCTGCCTGCCAGTGCGCTCTCTGCCGACGGCATCAGCGACCATTCCAAGCGATCGTCCATTGGCTCGGAAAAGTGCACCACCATGGCATCGAGATCGGAGGTGTCGGGACGACACTCAAACGTAAACGCCTCCGTGAGTCGGTCGTCCCGGACGGTCAGTCGCACTTGTGCGCGCACATCCAACGGCGGCCGCCGACGCACGAGCCTCCCTTGCCAGGCAAGGCCTGCGGGTCCGTTCGCCATCCAGGCCCGCGCGGAGCCCTCTTCGACCAGCATGGCGAGCCTTGGATCGGAAATCTCCAACTCTTGTTTTCCGGTCGTGAATTCGATTGTGGATTCCGGACTCGTCTGAAAGGCCACCCGCACCAGCCCATCTCTTTCCCCATCCAATCGGAGCATATCCATCTCCGACGACAAAAAGGGCTCGTCTATCGCGACTGGATCGCGGTGCCCTCTGATCCGCAGACCGACGCTCCTCGTCGGCGTGGCCGCAACCCTCAGACCAATCCATAACAAATCACCCCCCTGCATCACCTTCCACTCGGGTGGATCGGCAGAAGCCACGGGCTCGCGTGGCACCGCAGTGGCAATCCCATCCGTTGCTTGCAGCCATTCAACCGCTTCCACCGAATCGATGAACCAACCCCGAGTAATCCTAGCCGACACGTGAAACGCCTCACCGCGATCCACCTGAATATCACATGCCGTGCGACCCAGCACAGAGCCTGGGGCCACATCAACTGTTGTCACTCTGGCCACATTCAACTCTGCTTCACGAGGCTCCACTGCCACGCTAATACTCGATCGCGGCCCCTGATCCTCGATGTGCACGCTGGCTGGGCGAACGCGGGCGGAGAGGGTGTCGGCCCAACGCTCGGCTTCCAACGTGGATCGCCCACGATGCGTGGCGGCAATCGGCCACCTTGCGGCCACCTCAGGCGTCACAGCGAGGCACCCCTCCAGACCAATATGAGACAGCGACAGGCTGGTGTCGACTCGCACAACGGCACCGCCACTTGCCCAGAGCAATGGTGGCACCCGCATGCGTGGCAAAGCTTGAACCTCGTGCGGGACAAAGGGTGCGATTCCATCAATCACAAGTGCCGACTGCGTTCCGGCACTCCAAGCAGGCAGCACAATCTGGATTGTTCGACCATCGTTCGTCGACGACCAAAGGAGATCTTGTTCCAACTGCGACCCTGGTTCTGCGTTTCTCCCGCTCTGCTGACTACCCGCCAGCATTCCAACGCGAAGTACTGTGATGGATGGATCCTTCTCCAATACTATGTTGCCTGTGTTCCACGGTGTGGCGGGATGCACCGTCACGCCCAGCGACAACTGACATCCAGAGAGAGACAGATCGCTCCACAGCGAGAGGGCGGGCGGCCCGCATCCGTCGCGTACCACTCTCAAGTCGAGCGTGCGGATCGGGCCAACATCGATTCGCCAGACCGTGGCTACGTCGGCTTCGGCGGACTCAAAAACAAAAACGCGCTGCGACTCGCTGCCCGCGACGACCGGGCGGAGTCCGTGCGGCAATCGCAGGTGAATCACCGAAAAGATCGCAGGTACCAGGGGCACCGTATACGCTGGCCCGCCAACCGTTTGCTTCGGGGCATCCCCTCGCCACTCACAGGCGTATGTGCCAGGCTCGGGTGTCCTGAGAACAGTGGTGCCGTCGCGTCGACAATAGACGACCGCGGCGCCGGTACCAGCGGCCGTTTTCACTGTTGCACGTTGGACGGCAAGCGTTCCCAGTGGCATCTCTCGTGGCAATAGCCCCTTCTGCCCGCCAACATCAAACGAGACGCGGCCTGTCAGGCTACCGTCGGAATGAACTACAACGCTGTATCGCGATCCATCGGCCAGCGACTGTACCGCTCCGGCCAGCGTGTCGGCACGCTCCACGACGGATAGCCTCGCAACAGCAGTTTCAAATTCCCGCACCGACATCGGTACGTATCGAGACTGTCCAAGGGGCACATCGGCGAGCTTGCCTCGCGGCACATGCACCCTCATAAAACGCAAGGTACGATCAAGCGTTGGCTCCGATTCCTGTTGCGCCCCCAGGGCAGTGGCCAGGACCAGCACAGTTGCAAACGCCCAGGCGGCAATAGGCCAAACACCCCAGCCACCGCGGGTTGCTCTGCTGGCAAATCTCCTGATCATGCCCGTCATGTTGGCCATGCCCACCATGCGTGCCATGCGTGCCATGCGCCACGCACGCACAAACTCTTGAAAGAAATTGGAGTTCATGAGTTCCTGCTGGTTACGAGTTGCTGCGCCGGGCGGCCGTGACGCTCTCCTGCAAACGCATCGCGGAAGGCCGAATGAGCACCGATGGCGCCGGCACCATATGCGTGGATGACTTCGAAGTAATCACAACAGCAGGCTGCTTCACGCGCCCAGAGAGCGTGGGAACATCGACGATGCCCCGGAGGGCGCCAGCCACAAGCGAAAGCAATGCTCCTGGAATCGCCGCCTGGGCCATCAGTGGCGATAGATCGGGCGCCATGGCAGCAGCGAGTGCTACGGTGCTGGCAATCCCTAAGACGACTGGAGTGCTGCGCATACCCGGACGGTATACCATCGCCAAACCCAAGCCCAGAACTGGCCCCGAGACCACCAACACAAGTAGCCATGTGGGTAGCACCCTCACGCTGGCACTGCCAGGCGGCCCCACGCCAGAGTAAACCGCTCGTCGCTCCGCCAGCGGCACATCCACCGGCATCCCAAGTGGCTTGTCTGTGATTGGTCTGGCTACGGCGGGAGTATCCGTTGCCATGCTCGTGTTGGCTTGCACCCACGCAGCCAACACATCGCGAGACACAATCGGCGTCCGCTCCAAGCCAAACGTACCCCACGTCCATCGCTGCTGCGAGGTCCAGCGAGACGGCGATACGACCACATGTTCGTCCGACTCAAGCCGCAGTTCCCAATAAAATCTTCGGAGCAATGTGCCGTCCGGAAAAAGCGGCGACTCAAGCAGAATCGGTGGCACCACTCCTGCGACTGCCAGCGACGACCCTGCAACACCCGTTCCTGCGGGACCGGCAAGCCATCCGCTCCGCTGGCGACTGGCCTCCACCTGCAGGAGCCACGCACCTCTCCCCGCAGCAGCCAACGGCAGTTCGGCGACAACCCGGCCATCCGATCGCACCGCACCGCTGAGGAGCCGACCATCCAGTCGCACTTCCACAGCACTTGGATCGGGCTTGCTCTCGCGGAGCGGAATAAATCCGGCTGGAAGCGACAGCCTGATCCGGTCCGCTGAACTGGCAATCGCATAGGTGTAGACATCCTCGCGCCGGTCGCGAGTGAGCCTAGTCTCGAGCCACGCCGCCTCAACAACTGTTTCCCCCGCGAGCAACCGCTGCCGGACGGCCAGTGCCAGGGGCACAAACTCCTGAGGCTTCGCAGCTGTCCATACCCTCAATGGCGACTGGGTTCCTGCGTCTTGCTTCCACACATCGCCTCGCACGTCAATTGCCAGAAGCTCGGGTGAGACCACAGAAAAGAACTGCCTTCCCACTCGCACATCCAGCGGCAACACGAGCGGGAGATCAGTGGCAATCGTGGTTTCTGGAGGCACCGTTGCTGTCGGCAGTATGTAGCGCACCACGAGTTCTCCACTGCCCAAGAGCGGCACAAGCAGCATCGCGCGCAGGCGGGCAGGGGCTGGGGGCAAAGCCGCAGGATCGCCACCATCGGCTGGGTCGCTTCCGTCGGGCAGAACGGCGTCGTCTCCCGGCACATCGGGCATCGGATCGGTCGCTGACTGGCGTGGGAGGTCGAGCGGTTCGAGTAGTTGCCCTCCCTGCCGCACCTCTAACGTACCGGACTGTGCCACGGACTCTGGCACCAGCAGATCAATATATTCGAGAGGTCGATACGCCACTTCGAACCGAATCGTTTCTTCCACCTCTGTCTGCGATTCGTCGATGGTGGCTTTTGCGGTGACGCTCGACTCCACTCGCCGCGGGACAAATCGCCTCGCGGCGACAAAAAGCCCATCCGTGCCGTCGAGTCGATAGGCCAAGGCCACCTTGCCTCGATCGCCGCTGGGAAGTGTGGGAGTCACCTGCCGCACGAGGCCGCGAATCGCATCGCTGTCAGGTAAAATTTCAATATTGCTTTCCGACATTACAACCACCAATGCGGGCCCCACGAGGTCCGCCTGCGGCACCGGAATCTTGCAGTCGATACGTTCGGCTGAGCGATCGATCGAACGTCCGCAACGAATGTCTACAATCGCATCACCGCTCAGCGGCTGTGAAAACGGAATCACAAGCCTCCCTGCATCGCCCGATACCGCCGCTGTATCAACGAAGCTCGCTGGCCCCACCTCGTCGATGCTCCAACCATCCAGACCGACAACGATTTTGGATACTGCCGCACCTCGTACGGAGACGCGGAGCTTGGCATCCATCGAAATACGAGTTGCTCCGATCTCGTAGCGGTATTCTGGTTCGATAACCACTCGACTGCTCCGAGGACGCACGCGAGTTGGCAACGTCGCGGGCTGTGCATCGTAGGCAAAGGCGGCGACAAATCCTGGAAGGCGGGCAGACTGAGGCGGATCGATCCTGCGGTTGCTGCCGGGATCGTCCCAATCCAACTGCCATTCTCCATCGACCACAAAGCTCGCCCGACCCCGCTGCCGCCACGAGGGAATGCCTTCCACCGCAAAGCCGAGCGGATCGAAGGGCATCTTGCCAGACGAATCAATCGTTCGTTTGCAAGCCATCTCTACAACGGCCCGGCCGTCCTGGCCGCGATCGATCTGCACGACCACTGGAGAGGCCTGCGCAGCAGAAGCATCCTCAGCAGGTTGACCAGGTGGGAGTTGGATGCGGAGAGTGGCGGTATCTACGGGAAGATTTTCGAATGTCAGCACAGCCTCGATCACGGCGGTCCTGCCGTCGATGCGCACCAAGCTCTCTACCAGAGCCTGCGGCACCGCGCGGCCGATTGCATTGCCAACAGATCGTGAGCCGATGCGAATATGTGTCGATCCTGAAAGCCCCACACAGGTGATCGTGCTGCCCGCACCATCGAGTTCCTGCTGAATCTGCGGAGCGATAGGAGCCGGTTGCACCACCACTTCTGGGTCGACCCGCCACGTGCTTATTTCTACGAGCGTTGCCGTCGCAGTTGGGATCTGCAGCGTCATCGCCTCGGCAGCCCCAGATGAGTCCACGGCCAAAGTGCCCTGAAGTGTGAGCGTGTGCTTGGTATCCTCCGCACTTTTGAACCAAGCTCTGTATCCGCGAGGCGGTCGCTGCGTTCCTCCAACCCCACCAGCGACCGTTGATGTTCCAAGTCCGATACCCTTTCCGCCAGCATCAATGGGCATCCTGGGTACCGCATCCACAAGCACGGTATCAATCATCGATTGGCCCGGCCCTTCATAGCGAGGCAAGTCGGTCAGCACGAGGCCGTCCATCTCCAAGGGCACGCTTACCCAACCGGCCCGCACCTGCCGCACGGTCACTTCAACGGTGACCGTGCAAATCCGCGATTGATTGAGCGGCACGTCTGGCTGCCCGATCGCTGGCTTCGACTGGGGCAGAAGAGCCGATGGACGAACATTCTCTGCCGCAGGCATCACGCCCTTCACGGTCACATTCTCGACCACCGCGGATGGCGTTTCCGGCAAGCCCGGGAGCCCTTCCTTGAGCCGCAGCAGATCCACAAAATCTCGGTAGCGAAACCCAGGCACTGGCACGAGTTGGCCAGCCTCGTCCTGTAAATAAAAGAGTTCTGGGGCAACTTCTTCCACCTGTTCTCGCGGTTGACCACCGAGCGTCTGGGCATGGACCGTTGGCACCATCGCGATGCCAGCCAGAAGCCCAACCACGCAAAGCCACGCGCGCGCGCTCTTGGGGCCGCGCAGTGTGCTGCATACGCCAGACTCTAAGTGAAACATGATTGGGAACCGCTGCATCAGATCAAAGAATCTCTTTCGGTCTGAACCGATGGGATCGAAACGGTAAATGCTTGAGGCGCATGGCACGCACTCCCACCCCTCGACAGTAGCTTGCAGCGTACCGTCACGCACGCACTTTCGTCATCCAAGAGCCCCACCCACCCCCGTTACAACCGCTGGAACCCGATCCATTTCCTCAAAAAAAGGATTTTTTGGCTTGCACACGTATGTCTATCCCATCAGCGAACGGAGTTTTTCGAGTAAAGTTGGGGTGCAAGCGGCGATAAATGCTGGGTGATCCAGCGAGACTCGCTCCACCGGCTGGCCGGCAAATGGTCCGATGGCCCCCCCTGCCTCGGCCACAAGTAATAAACC
>QWQH01000138.1 GCA_003670915.1 Planctomycetota bacterium
GCCATGTGCCGTAGTGGCTCGGCAGGACGACGCTTGGACGCAGGAGCCGAATCGCCTCAAGCGAATCCTCCGGCCCCATCGTGAAGAGGTCGCCGATTGGAAGCACCGCAACATCCAGGACGCGGCCGTCCACCGGCCGGCCAATCCGCTGCATGTCTGAAAAAAGCGCCGTGTCTCCTGCAAAGTATGCCCGTACCCCGGCCACATCCAAGAGCCAACCCGCCGGATTTCCCCCGTAGGTGCCGTCGGGCAGACTCGACGAGTGGTGTGCAATCTCCATCTTCGCAGTGCCACCAGGAATCGTGGTGCGTCCGCCTAGGTTCATTGGCCGCACGTCTTGAACCCCTTGCGCACCGAGCCACTGTGCAATCTCCGGGTTACACAATACAGGCGCCTTGGTGCGTCCGGCGATCGCGACCAAATCGGCCACGTGGTCGAAGTGCCCATGCGTCACGAGGATCGCGTCGCAGGCAACGTCCAGAGCCTTCATCGAAGCCGTGGGGCACTGATCAAAGAACGGATCGATCAATAGAACGCCGCTCCCGGTGTCCACAAGCCACGTGCCGTGGCCCGTCCATGTGAGTGCAATCGGCATGCGTATCTCCACGAAAAGTGATTCAAAACCAAGCATCACGCGCACACAAATATCAGACAGTGTTACCCACGTCCATGCGGTGTGCCAGTCCGCACCACGAGACAGCAATCGGTTCCTTTCTCGAGAGGCTTCAGGATGCCCGTGGACTCAAGTCATTTCTGCCCTCTATTCACTCGGTCGCTGCTCCGTGCAGGGCTCGGGCGTGCGAGGGCCTGAGGTGTGAAAGACGAGTTGCCGCTTGACGACCGCAGCCAGCATCAGCATCTGCAGCAGTTGTCCCAATGCGTGCTCGTCCAGCCGGGGCAAGCAAAGAGTGGCAGCAGGGCCGTTGAGCACGGGCGATACCTGGGAATCAGCCAGCAGCAGTTCGGGCCATGTCTGGCCGATCAAACTGTGGAGGGCATCTTCGTTCTGCACCCATGGGCTCAGCGATGGCAGTGCTAGCCGATCCCGTCGCGGTTGACCTACGAATAGGTTGGTGGCCAGCATAGACTTCCCTTCGACCGTCCGCGAAACACAGCGAAGCTGGTCGTGCCAGGCCCTTGTGGCATTCAACCGGTTGGTCCAGAGCGTCAGCGAGGCTAACGGTGCTCCCAGCATGACTTCGGCCAGAGAGGCCACGCCGGCATACTGCAGCACAGGATTGAGCGACACTGGCGACTCGCGAAAGCGGCAGTTCATCGCGACTGCACCTTCCAAAATCCGGACCACATCGATTCCCACGATCGATGCTGGCAGAAGTCCTGCAGCAGTGAGCACCGAAAACGGGCTGTCGATCTGGTGTGAAACGCCGCCTGAAAGGTCAAAGATGTCGGGACAGCCGATGGCTCTGACCAGATCGGCGAGCCCGCTGGCCGGCGAGGTGATGGCTACCACCCGCTCGGCCAACCGCTGGCGATCGCCACCAACTCTGTCAATAAGTGCCTTCAGGAACAGTCTCGTTGCAACCGCCGTGGGAAGCGTGCCGGCCCCAGGACTGATGACGAGAATCGCGAATCGCTCCAGCACATCGTCGGTGGTACGACCAGCGGTTGCTGGCGCAATCACATCCAGAAGGCCCTGGGCTGAGTCGTTGTCGATCCGATCACCTTCAAACGAAATCCGCGGGCGACCGCCGCGTTCGCCGCGGGATAGGTCGTTGTGTCGCGGATGAGCGCAGGCTTCACACAGAGCTTTCGCGCCCAGTGACGAACCGCCGCTGCCCAACACCACGATGTGGTCGACGGTCTCACGCAGGCGTCTGGCCACGCCGAGGATCTTCCAGAGTTCGCTGGCATGCCGCCGCGTGGCGTAATCGGCCAGCAGTCTGTCGGGTAGATCGATGCATGCTGGCGGAATCGGCTCTTGTGGCGGCAAGTCGCTGGCCTGAAAGCCATCGATTCCGGCCAGCGCGTTGTGTCTGGCCCGATCCAACTGGACCGACATCTGCTCCAGACTCTGCTGCGAAATACAGCCGGTGCGAAAAAGCGAGGAGGGATCGTAGGTCAGCGGATCGACTGGAAGTTTTGGACGAAGAGCACTCATGAAATTCTAAGGATCACTTTCCACCAGGTGTTTTTTCAGGGGATCAGGAAAGAAGGCGTGCGAAAGAACGAACCAATCCCCAAAGGATCAACGGCCCCTTGAAGTGACTCGCTCCACACGGCACAACATTCGGTGGCGTGGCTTCCAAAGCATAGCCGCACGTGCCCGTCCCAGAATTCACCCGCAGGAATCAAACGCCGTGACAGAGCATGAACTGGTTCGCGAATTGGCCGAGAAGGCCTCCACCAAGATCGTGATGCTTGTGGCCGATGGAATCGGCGGCCTGCCCCTAGAACCGAGCGGGCGAACCGAACTGGAAACAGCGTCTACTCCCCACTTAGACGCCCTTGTGCGACGCGGCACCAGCGGGTCAAGCATTCCCGTACTGCCCGGCGTAACGCCCGGCTCCGGGCCAGGCCATCTCGCGCTTTTTGGCTACGACCCCCTCGAATTTCGAATCGGTCGCGGGGCGCTTGAGGCCACCGGTATCGGTTTCGAACTTGGACCCAACGATGTTGCGGCTCGCGGAAATTTCTGCACACTCGACTCGGCAGGCCTGATCACCGATCGCCGTGCTGGCAGGATTGCGTCGGAGGAAAGCTTTCGGATCGTAGAGCGATTGCAGCAGGTGCAAATCAAAGGCATCGAGACGTTCGTGAAGCCTGTCAAAGAGCATCGCTTCGTGGTTGTGTTTCGCGGCCCGGGACTGGCTGGCGATGTGGCCGACACCGACCCTCAGGCAACCGGCGTGGCGGCGCTGGATCCGTTGCCGCTATCGCCCGCTGCGGCACGCACGGCGGAAGTTGCCAAGGAATTCGTGCGGCAGGCCCGCGGGATTCTGGCCGGCGAAACGCATGCCAACGGCCTTGTGCTACGCGGCTTTGCAACCAAACCGCAACTCCCCAGCTATTTGGATCTCTACAAACTGCGGGCGGCGGCCATAGCCGTCTATCCAATGTACAAAGGCTTGGCCCGACTGGTGGGCATGACGCTCGTGGGGCAGGCCCACACGCTCGACGAGCAAATCGATGCCATGGCCGCGTGCTGGAACGACTACGACTTTTTCTTTCTGCATTTTAAATACACCGACTCCACGGGCGAGGACGGTCAGTTTGCAGAAAAAGTCAAAAGGATCGAGGAGCTTGACCGCGCGATTCCTCGGATCGAAAAACTGGCTCCCGATGTGCTGATCGTCACGGGCGACCACAGCACGCCGAGCCTGCTGAAAACCCACAGTTGGCATCCTGTTCCCACGCTTCTGGTGGCGCCCACGTGCCGGCCTGACGGCTTGGAAAAATTTTCCGAACGGGAGTGCCTGCGGGGCGGCCTCGGCATGTTTCAGGCCAAGCATCTCATGCTGATGGCCTTGGCCCATGGCCTGCGATGTGCCAAATACGGGGCGTAGGAAGCCCCGGCAAGTACTCGCAAAAGGCCGGTGCGTGCGGCAGAGCAAATGCTTTTGGAGTATAAGTCGAGGGAGCAAAACTCAGGCATTCGTAACGAGCCCCAGAATCCTATGGCGAGATTTCAGGACGAAGATCTGTTTCAAACCTCGACGATGACGTTCGGCGAGCACTTGGAGGAATTGCGCGTGTGCCTGATTCGGGCGACGGTCGGCCTCCTTGTCGCGGTGCTCCTGGGCTTTCTTGTCGCGCAGCCAGTCGTGCACTTAATCGAGCAACCGCTGCGACGAGCCTTGGGAAACTATTACACAGAGCGTTCGATTGAAACCTTTGATGCGTGGCAACCCCGAGTGGCTGGTGGCCCTTCCTTGCCCTATTCCCGCGAGGAAATCCTAGACGCCGTGGAAGGGCATGGCATGTCGTTTGAACTCCGCGAAGTGCACGCCGACCGTCTGGCGAGAGTGCTTGGCGATTCGGCTCCAATGGCGACTCCGGCCACCCCACTTCCAAAAACGACCGTGGATGACACACACGGCACGAACGATGCAGGTGTTGGCCAGGCCAGTCCGTTTGATATCGATGCGTTGGTGCCGCTGCTCCTCTGGCAACCGCTGTCGAAAGATGCCCGAGTGAGCATCACAACACTCAGTGCTCAAGAGGCGTTTGGGATTTACGTCAAGGCTGCTCTCTTGGTGGGCGTGGTACTGTCCAGTCCGTGGATCATCTATCAACTGTGGACGTTTGTGGCTGCCGGCCTGTATCCGCACGAGAAGCGTTGGGTGAGGATCTTTTTGCCGATCAGCGTCGGGCTCTTTTTGGCGGGCGTGTCGCTGGCATTTTTCTTCGTCTTTGATTTTGTGCTCGACTACTTGCTGCAGTTCAACGAATGGCTGGGGCTCGATCCCGACCCGCGAATCAGCGAGTGGTTGGGGTTTGTTCTGATCCTACCGATCGGCTTTGGGCTGGGCTTCCAACTGCCGCTTGTGATGCTTTTCTTGGAACGCATCGGCATCGTGGACGTGGCAACCTACGCCTCTCAGTGGCGTGTTGCGGTGATCGTGATCTTCGTGGTGTCGGCCGTGCTGACGCCAGCCGACCCGTACAGCCTTCTATTTCTAGCGATTCCACTCTGCTTCCTTTATTTCGGTGGGCTCGGAATCTGTCGGTGGTTTCCTCGGTCATTGGAAAAGAGATAGCCATGCGGCAGGCCGCAGAAATCTCTTATGCTACAAACGCCAGCCAGTAGAAAAGCGACCCTGTGCACGCTGTGAGCACCAAGTCGAGCGCCGCTATGCGGGCCATAACGCGGTGCCGTGGCCCGTGCGTGCCAGGGTGGGGCGGGACGGAAAAACGAATGAGGGCCTCCCACACAACCCACACCCAGAGCACCAGCGTGGATATCGCAAACACGAGGTGCACGCCCAGCGCAGTCAACACGCCCGTCGGCCACCACGGGCTCGGCCTGGCTCGCATCTTCCAGTCGCTGATGAGCCGCACATCAATTTCAAAGATCACGATAGCTGCGAGTAAGAGACCTGCGATCAAGAGTTGCAGGCGTTTGTGCGTGGCAAAATCCCGTTTCTTTCGAACCACGTGCACGCTCCATGCCAGCACGGGGAGCACTGCCAAGAGTCCGACAAGCACGAGGTCCATCCCAAACGATGCGCGAGTGCCTAAAAAGCCATCGATGCCATTGGCCGATGTCATGAACGGGGCTGGGGCCTCGGTGCCAGCAATGACACCATCAGTTGCGGAGCGATTCAACGCAATTCTTTCGGTTGATGTGGGCTTCGATGAGGACTCGACGCACGAGATGGAAACCGGGACACAAATCCTTCGCAGCTATTCTAGCCTGACAGCGGATGTACGCCGGGCACTGGGGATCGAGTTGCACTGGAAGTTGAACCCACGCTACTATCCAGTCACAGTGGGCCGAGTGGCGAAACTGGCAGACGCACGGGACTTAAAATCCCGAGGAGAGTTATCTCCGTGCGGGTTCAAGTCCCGCCTCGGCCATTGAGCCTCCGCTCGTTGAACTTTCCTCTGGTTCGGCCTTGTTGAGAACCCACCGATTCGCTACCAGTCTCTAGAGAGTCCTCGAGGACCGCTCCGAGCGGCAACCCTCGCACGGTTCGGTGGAGGCCAGCGATTGATGACTTTCGAACGAAAACGGCAGCGACTGTCGCTGGAGCACGTCTCGCGAGTGGATTGCAACGGCCGGAACGGGTCGCTGTGGTTGCCGTGGCTGATGGCACCGCTCTTCCTGCTGATGCCGATGGGGGGCTGCGCCCTTGCTGGCAAACTCCGGGAGACGGCCGCTGCGGCGGTCTCCCGGACGGCAGTGGGTTCGGTTGAAACGGTCGTCCTGTCTGATCGCGACTGAGATGGCCATTTGGGCGGCGGCAGTGGCGTGCGACTCGTTCACGAACTAGTTTTCTTTTGGGCCTGATCGCTTGGATCTGGTTTTCCCTTCCTAGCTCCTCATTCTTGTTGCTGATTGCCCGCTTCTGGTGTCTGGTTGCCTTGTTGGAGAATGCGAATGCCGCTGCGATCCAGAGTTGCCCTCATTGCCACGCTGCTTGTGGTTGCCGCAATCGCGGTGAACACAGTGTTGCAGACGTTTGCGGCTCGCCGCGCCGTGCTGGATCAGGCTCGCGCAGGAGGCGACAGCATTGCCGAGGTGCTGGCACGGGCGGTGGCGTTTGCGGAAGAGGTTCCCAAGAGCGTTGAAGAAGAGATCGGCCACCAGATGAAAACAGAGGCCCAGCTTGTTGCGCAGTATGTCGCGATTGCTGAAAAAGCAGGCCAGTCCAAAGCCGATATGCTGGCGAGCCTAGGGCAGGTTGCCTCACAGGCCGGCATAGAGATTCTGGTGACTGATTCTGAAGGGCTCGTCACGCTGCACACCAACAACAATGAGGCGGGCTTTGCATTTTTGCCCGATCCGGTCCGTCAACCGCAGGCGCATGTCTTCTACAAACTGCTCTCTGGGGATGTGCCGAGCGTTGTGCAAGAATCGCGGAAGCGGGAGATCGATGATCGCGTTTTTAAATATGTAGGCGTGCAGGGTGTGGACAAACCTCGCATCGTCCAAGTGGGGCTGGAGGCCGTCTTTCTGGACAGGCTCAACGAAAATCTTGGATTGCGGCGGTTGGTGAACGAACTGGTGGCTGGCGAGGTGCGGGAGGTACGGATTTTGGATCCACAACTGACGCCCCTGGTGACTCGCAGAATGGATAGCCGCGGGATTGCCTCTGACGCCGAACTCACGCTGGATTCCCCCGATGCCAGCCTTGCTCGGGACTGCATGACGAGCAACCGCCCCGCTGGCCGATTCGAAACTGATTTCTATCGAGTGGCGGCTCCTGTGCGGTATGCCGACGGTCGAGCAGCTGGCGTGGTGCTGATGACGATCTCCACCGAATCCAGCCGGGATGTCCTCTGGTGGCAGGCTGCCGGAGCGGTGGCCTCAGCTCTTGTTGTAGGGCTGCCTGGAGTGCTTGCCAGTTTGTGGCTGGCCCGTTCGATTGCCAAACCTGTGCAGCAGGCTTTGCGGGCCGCCGAGATGATTGCCCAAGGGGATCTCACCGGCAGCGTGCCCCCTGGGGGCAACGACGAAGTGGGACGGTTACTCGCGGCCTTTGGCACGATGAGCCATTCGCTCAGCGGCCTCATTGGGCGAATTCAGGCTTCTGGGGAGCGGCTTTCCAGCGTGGAGTCGGCGGCGGCCACCGCCTTGGCCAGGCAGGATCGAGCCGTGCGCAACTTCAGCGGGTCGGCCCATGAGATATCCACTGCCGTAGCTCAAATTTCGGCCACCAGCGAGCAACTTTTGGGGGCAACCAGCGAGGTCACCGAGGCTGCTCGGGAGGCGGCCAGAGTGGCTGGACAGGGACGAGGGGGCTTGGAGACGATGTCGGCGTCGATGCAGCAACTCGACGGCGCCATGAACGCGTTTACTCGCAAACTCTCGACCATCAGCCAGCGGGCCAGCGGCATTACATCGGTTGTAACCACGATTGCCAAAGTGGCCGATCAGACCAACCTCCTTTCTGTGAATGCCACCATCGAAGCTGAAAAAGCAGGTGAATCTGGCCGGGGATTCCGAATCGTAGCCCAAGAGATTCGGCGTCTGGCCGACCAAACTGCATTGGCCACAAAGGACATCGAACGCATGGTGCGAGACATGCAGGCGGCCGTATCCAGCGGCACGATGGAAATGGACCGTTTTCGCAACGAAGTCAGCTTGAGAATCGGCGAAGTGGCCGATGTGAGCGCACAAATCGGCCAGATCATTGAGCCTGTGCAGTCTGTCACCCGGTCTCTGGACCATGTTCACGAGGGAATGCAGTCGCAGTCACAGGGAGCCCGTCAGATTCGGGATGCTATGGACACGTTGCGAGGCGGAGCCGGAGAGTCGGCTGCCTCAATGGCTGTGTTTTCCGACTCTCTGGACGAACTCAGGCGGTCGATTGCCGAACTCAACGCCGAGGCCTCGCGGTTTCGGACCGGGGCAGCCTGACACACCGCAAAGGCACCCCAGATTCCGCTTCGGTCAAGCCTGCATCGTTCGATCAAGGCTATCGTCTGGCTGCTTCGCTCAGCCGAGCCGCTTGTCGGGCTGCTAAAAATCGCTTGAGACCGTTCACAATCCTAGCCGGCGGTTGGGCTCCCGACTGGCTGAAGAGCGGGATCTCGCCGTCGTCGGTGACGATCAATTCTACGGCGTTGTCGGGCAATTCGGCACCGCCTAGTAGGTTTTCCATCGACTGCGACGTTTGAGAGCCGTTTGAGGCCGTAGGGGCCACCCTGGCTACCACAAAGTGGTCGTGAGCGAATGATTCGAATTCAGGGTCGTTGATGAGGGAGGCGGAATTGGAATTGGCCATAGAATCCCCAGGTCTCGACACGACTAAGAGGATGGGCCGCTTGGAGCCTCTGGCCGTTACAACGGCCTCATCGAGCGACTGGCAGACCTTATCTGTTGCTTTTTCGGGTTCTAGAACGGCCTGTGCCCTTGCCGGCAGATGCTGGGCCAGTTGCGTAAGCCATACATCGGCCGACTGGCCTGTATAGCCGGTTTGCACGGCCAATTTTCCACCATCGCTCCCGATCAGAAGCACGCTGGGAAACGTTCGCACCCCATACTGAATGCACACCCGTGACCGTTCGCTGCGAACGGCCTGAGAAATGCCTGCCTGAGGCAGGTCGATCATCAGAAGCACGACTTTGGCATCGGTCCACGAGCGAAAGGCTTCGCTAGAGAGCACGTTGTCTTCGAGTGTTTTGCAGTGGGGGCACCAGTCACTGCCTGTGAATACCGTCAAAATTGGGTGGCCTGTCTGCTGGGAAACGGCCATGGCCTCTTCATAGCTGGTCATCCACACAACGCCAGGATGCCGATTCTCGGCGGCTGGAATGGACTGGCAGGCTGATGCCGCCAGAAGCATAAGGGTCAGCGCCACGGCCGCCTGCCGCCACTGACAAAGCCAGAGCGATCGCCCAGTCCGAATCGTGCCTTGAGCCTGCAATCCAATCATCATTTTGTGCCTCCTTGCAAACCGCTCCCTTTGCATCGGGAGAAAGCGGCTGTCTTCAAGAGTCCATAGCCAGAAAAGAACGCCGTAAAACTACCAATAGCGTTCAATTGTGTAAAACTCTCCCGATTACGCAGCTTACGCGGATTGCCCAAACAGCCGTTTTTCCGTGTGAATGCTGGACTTAGGGCCTGCCCAAAACACCCCCCTTATGGGGATGAGGCGATTCCGAGGACTTTTCTGAGAGAGTCCTGACACAAAAAAACGTTGCCCGCCTTTCACGGCGGACAACGCATTTTTTGTGGCTTGTTTGTCAAAAAACCGAGGGGCTCATGCCCGAAGGCTGCCTAAAACTGAAAGATAAGATCGCAGCCACCGTAGAACTGTCCCGATTGGCCACCATTGGCCCCAGATGCCGCTCCTATGCCGCTGCCGAAGGGCAGGTTTGAGCCAGCCACGTCTGGCGAGAACCAGTCGTACCGCAATTCCGGACGAATCATCCAGTTTCTGTTGGGCTTGTAGTTGAGGCCCCACGACATTTCCCAGAAATTCCCTTGGTAGCCACCCGTGTAGTTGCTATTTCCGGCTTGGGCAGCATTTCGCAGGGGAGCCAGCACCCGGGTGCCGTTGTTATCCCGGAACCACTCGAGTCGGGCACCACCCACCAGGGTCTCGCTGAAGTTCCAGAACATGTATTGATTCACGCCATACCACTGGGCCAGGTCATTGGTCTGGCCATTGGTTTGAAATCCGGTTCCGTTGGCAAGGCCGTTAAACTGCCATCCGTTGTCGTTCTGAAACACATACGTCAGTTTTTCGGACAGCTGGTTGGAGTACACCGTGCTCAAAACCGTTCGATTGCCAACGGCATAGCTGCTCGCGTTGTAGCCGCCAACTTCATTGCCGCTGGACGTCGCGAACGTCAGCGACTGGGTGGCGTCGGAGTTCTTGAACGTGATACCGCCCAAGAAAGCAGCATTGCTGTTGGATCCCGGGTAGCCCGGATTTGAGAGCGTTCCCGGGCCGGTCAGCGGATCGCTCCAGTTGTCCCAGCCGTTGGTAACGCCGCCGTAGACCACGAGCTGATCGTTGGGCGTCCACGTGCCGAGCACGCCGGTATGCGTAAACGGCTCGCCGTACTGCATCGTATAGGCATGGGTGTAGAAGAAGTTGCCGATGGCCGGCACCACTTCATACCCGATGATCGTGTAAAAGTGGCCAAACTTGACCGCCACATTGTCCCGGGCGAGTTCGCCGTAGAGTTGGGGCAAAGCCAAGCCGTAATCCTTGCTGGACTGCCACGCCGACACGCCGCTGGCTGCAAACTGAGGGAAAAGGTACGCATCCAAACCACGCGCGGTGGTGTAGATGGAGTCGGTACCGTAGAGCAGGTCCACGCGACCGCCCCAGTCCCAGCCGCCGTCTTCGGTGTCCAGTACCTTTTCGTTGACGAGGTAGAGCTGATTCATCTGGCCCTGCCAGTTGCGGTCGTTGAACGTGATAGGCCCGTTAAACGTGCTGCCCCAGTTGTTGCCGCCGATCCCGACGTCGAGCCAACCGTAGGTGCTGATGCCCCGACTCTTCAAAAACTCGGTTTCAAGCCAGCGGTTCGGCCCTTCTTCGACTTCCTCGGCGGCCTCTTGCGGCGGAAGAGCTCGCATCTGATAGGCGTCTTCCTGCGGCACATCGGCCATCACAGGGGGAGTGCCACCCGTTTCAGCCTGGGCGAATGAGTCGTAGATGGATGGGTCGATTCGGGAAGGAATCGTGGGATCGGCCGCGATGCCGCTCGTGGTCAAAAGACCAACAGCGATGGACAGCGGGAGGTTGAGGCGTCTGAAATGCATGGTCTTGTAAACCCCTGAAAAATAAAAATGTCGCAGTTGACACTCTGCGAATCTTCCTACTGGGGGGGGGGGGGGCGTTGACCGCCATCCAGTCCGCCATGTCTGGATTGCAACGCCATGAACTCCCCCACAGCCGAGGTATTTATCGACGGCGTAGCTAACAGAAAAAAACTTCGTGTTTACAAACCAGCAAGGTTTACTCAATTTTTGCAGAACCCGGAATCTGTAGCAGTTATGTAAAAATGCCGACGCCGTGGATTCTCTAGAGCGCATTCGGTCGATGGGGAGCGTCGAAAGTGCCAAAGCTAGAGCGGGTAGGCGCAGGGGGTCGGAGAACGCTCGACGAGCCTTGGGTCGCCGCGGCCGCCGCGAGGAGACTTTTGCCGCCCCCTTTGCCGGTGCTCCACCACAGTCGCATGCGATCTAGCTCGGGGCAGGAGTGGTTGCAAACGCCCCGGCCAAGAGGGCAGCCACAAATCGTTCGGGGTCAAAGGGCTCCAGATCATCGGCCGCTTCCCCGAGGCCGACGAATTTGACAGGCAGGCCAAACTGCTCCGTTACCGGCACGATCACGCCCCCGCGGGCCGAACCGTCCAGCTTGGCCAGCACGATCCCGGTGCACCCGGCTGCCTCCCGAAAGCCCTTGGCCTGCGAGAGCGCATTTTGGCCGGCCGTGGCGTCGATCACCAGCAGCACGTCGTGCGGTGCCTCCGGGATCTGCTTGGCGATCACGCGGCGAATCTTGGCAAGCTCTTGCATGAGGTTGGCCTGCGTCTGCAGCCGACCCGCTGTGTCGATGATGCAGATATCAGCGCCAACTTCGATCGCGCGGGCCACGGCTCGGTGGGCCACGCTGGCTGGATCGCTACCGCTCTCCCCCCGCACGATCTCGGCGCCGAGCCTCTGGGCCCACATGCCCAACTGCTCCACGGCTGCTGCGCGAAATGTGTCACCGGCGCCCAAAACGACCCGCTTGCCCTGCTGAGTGAACCGGTGGGCCAGCTTGGCGATCGATGTCGTTTTGCCCGAGCCATTCACGCCGGTGACCAGGATCACC
>QWQH01000045.1 GCA_003670915.1 Planctomycetota bacterium
CATGAAAGACTCGTGCGACTCACAGGGGCATGGATGGAATGAGAAATGGAGAAAGCAATGGGGGTAAGGAGAAGAACAAACTCAGTCGACCACAGCGTTCGTCGCTTGAGCGGCATCAGGCTGACTCGCAGCCCCACGCATTGCAGGATCGTGCGAGTGGCCTCGCAGCAGTTCCACAAATCGTTGAACGGTGGGCGCCATCGCCTTGCCGCGCGGGCGGATAATCCCGAGCGGTCGTACGAGTTCATTGCCACAAATCCGCACCACGCACAGCGTGCCGGCGGCCAGTTCGCGGCCGACGGTTGGTTCGGGCAGCAAGGCCACGCCCGCATCGATTTCCACAGCGCGCTTGATTGTTTCGATATTGTCGAATGCCATCACCACGCGTGGCTCAACCCCATGCAAGGCAATGGCCCGATCCAGTTCGTGGCGGATAACGAGATCGGGGTCGAAGCTGACCATTGGTTGCCCGTCCAGTTCCTCCAGCGACATCTGCACTCGGCCAGCAAACGCGTTGCCTGGTGCGCACACCAAAACAATTGGCTCTTCGCGCCATGGCTCAGCCTCGATGGTGCGAGTGCTGCGAGGGTAGCTCACGAGCCCAACGTCGGCCTGTCCATTCTCAACCGACTCGAGCACCCGTTCAGGATGCAGGTATTCCAGTCGCACGTTGGCCTTTGGATAGCGGCTCATAAACTCCTGCATCGCGCGGCTCATGTGATGCAGTCCAACGGAATAGATAGCGGCCACGCGCACGCGGCCAGCCACCTCCTCGTGCAGTGTCCGTACCTCGTCCTCCAGCGACTCATAACGGGCAATAATTTTTCGACACCCGTCGAAAAAAACCTGCCCCTCGCGCGTGGCTGCCAAGGGTCGCTTGGATCGTTCGATGAGTTGGACTCCGAGCCGAGCCTCGAGTTGGCTGACCACTTGGCTGGCCCCCGACTGCGAAATACCGTTCTCATCGGCCGCACGGGAAAAGCTGCGGCGAGCGACAATATCGCAAAAAATCTGAAGGGATTTCAAATTCATCAAATTCCGCCTCTTGGCGGCTCATTCGGAGGAGAGCAATCAAAAAAAGCCACAAAACGCTTCAAAGACACCAGCATCAAGATGATAAAAACAGATACTGACTTCACGCATTATTCGGTAAACCAATACATCCTAGCCCGCTTGGCATCCTCGTCAACCGGTCCATAGCGGGAAAATGGCATCGAGCACGTGGATCGCGGCCATTAGCTGGCGTCGGAAACCGATGAAAGGTTGAAATCTTTCACCATCAGCGGGGGCACATGCATGGGCATGGCATTTTCGCCCCCCAACACCCTCTGCCCAATGCCCGAGGCGACCATGTTTTTGAGCACCGTGGCAGGCGATTCGTTGAACCGAAAATTCTTCACAGGACCGGCCAGCTGGCCGTGGACGATTGCAAACGTGCCATCCCGAGTCAGGCCCGTATGGAGCAACGTCTGTGGCTGCACCATCCGTAGATACCACAGCCGAGTGATCAATACGCCATCCTCCACCCGACGAATCAGTTCTTCCAGCGTCAGACCGTCGCCTGGCATGATGATATTGCCTGGGCTGGGCTGGGCTTTCATACCTTTCTTCAAAGCCCAGAACCGACCAACGTGCATGGCCTTGAGAACGCCTCCCTCGATCCATGGCGTGCGCACAAGCGGTAGGCCGCCGTCATGGGTGCCGCACGGTGCCTCTGGGTACAGCGGATCGCAGATGAGCGTTGCCCTGTCACCAAAGAGGCGCAAGCCGACTGGGTCACGGCGATCAGTTGCCGGCTCTTTCAAACTGGTTTCATTCGGCAACAGGCTATTTAAAAAGCTGCGGCCCTCATCAAAACTGCGGCGGTCGAGGTTCTCAACCAGCAGTGCAAGCAGATCTCGCACTGCCGCAGACTCCAAGATAACGGTGGTGCGTCCGGCAGGTCGTTCGGTAGGGTTTCTAGAATCAATCGCTTTTCGAATGGCTTGCTCGGCTATCCGAGTCAGATCCAGATTGTGCGCATGAGTCACCTGCGTGCTGGCCCAACCGGAGCCGTTGCCTGTGAGGGTGCGAGCCGTCATGGAAAAACCCACTGATGTGTGCGGTTGATGCACAAAAAGCCCGCTGCTGTTGGCCAAGGCCGTGGCGCCCACGCTGCGTATGAGATAGGCTGCGCTTTCAACTCTGGCGGCGCGCGCCTGCTCAATGGCAGGTCGCATCCAGCCGATTGTGTCGGCTGGCGTGGCCGCCGCAGTGGGCTCGGACCACATGATTGGCTCGGCATAGTCGGCGGGCTCCACCGGGGGCAAGTGTTCTGGATCCTCCGGCACCAATCGCGCCAAAGCCTGCACTTTTCCCACAGCCTCTCGCAGCGCAGCATCGCTTGTTTGGTTGGTTGAAATTGAAGCCGACCGCTGCCCGTAGCTGACAGTCAGGTGGATTGCGATGCGGTTGGCGATGCTGTTGGACGTGATGTCGTTGTTGGCAGACCTCAGATGCTGGTCAGCAGCCACAGCCACCCGCACTTCGGCCGAATCGGCCTGCACGAGGCCGAGCACTCGCTGGCAGAGCACCTTCGATTCATCGGGTGTGATTCCGACTGGCATCAGCCCCATTGTCCGAGTTTCCCGCCATTGCAATTGCCGTTGATCGCAACCGTTTTTTTCCCGGCCTCGTCGTTCGTATTCAAGACGTTGATCTGTCGAAATCTGGCCGGTACAGCCCCATGCGACACAGGTGCCGCCTGGCCTGGCTGCCCCTTGCCGCAATTGAACGCCCCGCCGAGTTCATAGGTTTTCTCGCCTCCGAGCCCGTCGCAGGCGTTCCAGAAATCAACCGAGTTGCCCTGGTACGCAACGTCCCGGTACATGCCAACGAGCTTTCCGTGGTGGATCTTGTGAAAGACCTGCCCAGTAAATTGAAAGTTGTACCGCTGCTGGTCGATGCTCCAACTGTTGTTGCCTTCGATGTAGATGCCGTCTTCCACGCCGGCAATCAGGTCCTGCACAGTGACCGACGGATCTGGTCCCGGCTTGAGCGAGATATTTGGCATCCGCTGAATCGGAAAGGCTTCAAAACTGTCCGCATAGGCGCAGCCATTGGAACTGGTTCGACCGATCCATGCCGCCTGCCCGAGGGCCATTTGAAAGTTTCGAAAAACTCCACGGTCAATAATGGCGAACTCTCGGCCCGCAGTCTCGACGCCGTCGTCGTCGTAGGCGATTGTGGAGAGGCCGTTGAGGGCGGTGCGGTCGGCCCCAATCGTGACGTGTTCGCTGCCGTAGCGGAGCGTGTCGAGCTTATCCGGCGTGCAGAACGACGTGCCGGCGTAGTTGGCCTCAAAGCCCATGGCCCTATCCAGTTCGGTGGGGTGGCCGACCGTTTCATGAATCGTGAGCCAAAGATTGCTCGGCGCGATCACGAGGTCGAGCTTTCCCGCTCCCACCGACGGAGCAACCATTTTTTCGCGGGCCTGCTCGACGGCGAGCCTGGCTTCGCCAGTGGAATCCAAATCGCGAAAGTATTCGTAGCCCGCCCCGCGAGGGGGCGAGAAGCTCGCACGCGTTGCAAACTCGCTTTTTTTCGGATCGGTCACCGTGACGCTTGCACTAGGAAAGACCCGAACCCTTGACTGTTCGATGTGGCTGCCAAATGTGTTGGCCAGCCACTTGCGTTCTCTCACGCACGACAGATGGGAGGAGCAGAAGGTTGCTCCGCTCCCAATCGCTGCCTGATTGATAGCAAGCAATCGCCCAATTTTTTCTTCCAACGCAACTGCAAATGGATCGACTGCAATGGGTTGTTCCCACCGGCCATTGAATGCTGGCAGGGTTTCAATTTCCACGGGTCGCCGCCGCCAACCACCCTGGGCCCTGGCGATCGCCACGGCACTCTCCGCCAGTTGCACCAAGGATTCTTCGCTTCTGTCGTCGCTGGCAGCAAAGCCCCACGCCCCGTCAACGAGCACCCGCACGGAGCATCCCATCGCCGATTCCGCGACGACTCCCTGCACCATCTGCTCTCTGGCAAAGAGCGACTCCGAGTCGGTCTGCATGATGTGAAAATCTGCAAACGACGCGCCCAGGGAGGTGGCCTTGTTGAGCGGGATGTCAGCCAGTCGGATGAAGTGATCGCTCACCGACGCCGCCTCGGCCATCGACTGCTGCCAACGGGTGGCAGTCAAGGCGAGCCCTGCGGCAGCCGTTCGCTTGATCCAATCGCGTCTGTTCATGCGTGATCCCGCACCGCCGTCGAGGGGGCAAACATGAAGGGTAGGAGATTCACAGGCACTTCGCAAACGAGCCTTCTGCCATGCCGGCGTCTTGGACGCAGAGGCTAGCCTCCCAAGGCCAAGGGCCCGCTGCCGGGGCACCCACGCTTTCCGGGCCCAGGCCCCAAGTTTGGCGATGGCGCATCTGGGGCAGCAGCTTGCTATACTTTTCGGTCTTCTGCAACTACGTCTTTGTGAGCCGGATGCGTTCAGAGGAATTGACCGCTCCCACTTCCACCACGGCTTCTCTTGGCTCGCACAGGGTCACGCAACGCACGCAAACACATGACGCTCCCCCCTTACCAGCCAACCCCGTACGAACTGGAGCAGATTGGCCAGATCGCGGCGTGGAAAAACAGGCGACCCAGCATCCTTTCCGAGTGCATCGATGCACTCACATCGCCGATCACGTGGGCCGTGGGGTATTTCGTGCCCCGTGCCGTGGTGACGCATTTCGTTACGGCAATGGAAAGTATTGCCGCTAAATCTGATTCCGCCAGAGAAGTTGCGCGTCGGGCTGGCGTCACCGATATTCGCGAATTAAGCGGACGATCGCTGGAAGCGTGCGATGCGATCGCGTGTACATTCAGCGCCAAGGCGGAGTTGGTTGCCTTGGCGGAAGGCGTGGTGCTCTCGCTCGGCGGACCTGCGGTACACATTCCGGGCCAGTTGGTCTCTTCGCTGCGTTCCATTGCACGCATCGCACACTGCTACGGGTATCCACTGGATCGGGTCGTGGATCAGGCCATTGTGATCGATATTCTGGAAATCACGTCGGTCGAGGATTGTGCTGAAAGGCAAAAGCTGATTCAGATGCTTCACGAAGAGATCGACACCGGCCGCCACAGCTTGGCCCGGGAGGGTGATCTCATCACCCATACCAGTCGCAATATGGTTGCGAAAGATACGGCGGATATTATCTCTCGGCATTTGATCGACATCGTTCCAGTGGTGGGGACAGCCATGTCGTTTCTTTTTGACAGCAGCTTTATGCACGCCGTTGACGACACCGCTCGCCGCGTGTTTCAGGAGCGATGGCTCCGTGATAACAGGCAGATCGAGCCAATCGTTGCCGCTGCAATCACTTCGCAAAAGAGCAGTCTCGCCGAGATGAGTCTGGTTGTTGGACAAACCCTTTATTGCGTGGGTAGCGTGATTGGGTTCACCGCAACGCTGCCTGGTGCCTTGGTTGCGAGCCTTGTAGGACGAGGGCCCAAGGCCGCCGTACTGGGGGCCCGTCACGGCACCCAGATCGCTGTCGCTGATGCCCGTGAGTTTTGGGCCGGCACCAACAGTCTGTTTCGCGCCGAAGCAAATAGTTTTGATGGGCGTGCCCACGGACAGCAGCCCGCCACAGCCCCAACCGCCGCCATTTAGACCGCAAGGACAACTCGCCACGTGCCCCCGACCACTCAAAAAAATAACCCGCAAAGCAAAGCGATTCAAAAGGCCGACACCCTCATCGAGGCCCTCGGATGGATTCGCAAGTTTCGCGACACAACCACCGTGATCAAGCTCGGTGGGAGCGTTGTCGAACATCCAGATTCCCTGCGGCATCTGCTCGTCGACATCGTCTTTATGTCCACGCTCGGCATGCGGATCGTTGTGGTTCACGGCGGCGGCAAGGCAATCACCCGCGCGATGGATGAGGCGGGCATTCAGCCTCGCTTTGTGCAAGGACGGCGATACACCGATCAAGCCACGCTCGACATTGTTGAGAAAGTGCTTGCCACGGAACTCAACCACGAACTCGTTGCGAGGATCGAGGAATACGGCGGCCGCGCCATGTCGCTGAATTTTCTTTCCACCAATGTGCTTTTTGGCGAGAAGCTCGTGCTGGAAGGGACCGATGGAAAGCCGATTGATTTAGGCCACGTGGGCGAGGTCACGCGGGTGGATCGACTCACCATCGACAACCTCACCTATGCCGGGCAGGTGCCCGTGATCCCATCAATGGCCCTCGCCAGCGACGGTGCGAAGCTCAACGTGAATGCCGATACCGCCGCGACCGCTGTAGCCGCCGCGATTCGCGCTGAAAAAATGGTCGTTTTGAGCGACATTCCAGGCGTGCTGAAGGACGTCAGTGATCCGGATAGCCTCGTGCACTCGCTCACCGCGACCGAGGCCAGACGCATGATCGCCGACGGCACCATCGCCTCGGGTATGATTCCAAAAATTGAGGGCTGCCTCGACACGCTGGAGCAGGGGGTCAAGAAGATCCATATCATTGACGGCCGGCTGCGGCATTCGCTGCTCCTTGAGATCTATACCAACAGCGGCGTTGGCACGGAACTCATCCGAGATGATGCTGTGGCTTCACACTCTCAGGGTGCCCCCGTCACGGCATCTGCTCGCTCGGTTTCTGGAGTTGCTCTCTATGGCCACGATTGACTTGAATGCCGTCGCTGGACAGTCCGCTGCCATTGGCGCAAAGACGCAGGCAGTGATTGACGTCTTCGATCGCTATGTTGTGCCAAACTACAGGCGGTTTCCTGTGTGCCTCGTGCGTGGCCAAGGCTCTCGGGTGTGGGATGCCGAGGGCGTGGAGTATCTCGACCTTTTTCCTGGGTGGGGCTGCAATCTTTTGGGGCATTGCCCCGAACCGGTTGTGCGCGCTGTGCAGGAACAGATGGCGGCGCTGATCCATGTACCCAACACGTGGTACACGCAACCGCAGGGGGAGTGGGCCAAGGCGCTCTCGGAACGGTCGTTTGGTGGGCAGGCTTTTTTCTGTAACTCCGGCACGGAGGCCAACGAGGCTGCGATCAAACTCGTTCGGCTCCGCACAGACGGCAAGCGATACAAAATCATCACGTTTCAGGGGGGCTTCCACGGCCGCACGATGGGCAGTGTGTCGGCCACAGCCCAGCCTAAATACCACGAGGGGTTGGGGCCCATGGTGGCTGGTTTTCAATATGCTCCGCACGGTGATTTGGATGCAGTCGAAAAACTGATCGACGAATACACCGGTGGCATCCTCATCGAACCAATCCTAGGCGAGGGAGGCGTTGTGCCTGCCCCCAAGGGCTTTCTGGAAGGACTGCGTCGCATCGCCGATCAGCGGGATCTGCTGCTGGTGTTCGACGAGGTGCAGTGTGGCTGCGGCCGCACGGGCAAGTGGTTTGGCTACCAGCACTTTGGCGTGACGCCCGATGTGATGACGCTCGCCAAGAGCCTCTGCGCAGGCGTGGCTGGCGGCGCGATGCTCACGACGGTGGAGCTTGCCAAGCATCTGCGGCCAGGGATGCATGCAGCCACATTTGGAGGCAATCCGATTGCTGCGGTTGCCGGCCTAGCGGCGATTGAGATGATCGAGCAGCACCATCTGCTTGACCACGTCGACGCCGTGGCGGCTCTTTTCCGCACGCGATTGGAATCGCTCAAAGCACAGTGCGATGCGGTGCGAGATGTGCGCGTCATCGGCATGATGATCGGCATAGAGCTTTCGATTGATTGTGCCGCTGTCGTGCAGGCATGCCTTGAAAAAAATCTTCTCGTCAATTCCACGCAAGGCCGCGTGATTCGGCTTCTCCCGGCAATGACCATCTCCCCCGCAGATGTTCACGAAGGCTGCGATAAACTCTCCGACGCCATTCTCGAAGTTGCCTCTCGAAGTTAACTGAATCCTTTATGCGTCATCTCATTGTCCCAGAAGATATCTCCGCTTCGGAGATCGAGGCAATTTTTTCCGTCTCGCAGGATCTGCAAGCCACATGCAACGACGGCCGCCGCGACAGACTCCTTCCAGGCCGGGTGCTGGCGCTCGTGTTTGAGAAGCCGAGCCTCCGCACGCGCGTGAGCTTTGAAGCGGCGATGGTCCACCTTGGTGGCTCGAGCGTTTTTCTCGGTGAAGACACAGGCTTTGCCGGTTCGCGAGAGAGTATCGCCGACTTTGGCCGCGTGCTGAGCCAGTACGTCGACGCCATTGTCTGCCGCACAAAGTCTCACGACACGCTTGTGTCGCTGGCGGCTGCCTCCAGCGTGCCGGTCATCAATGGCCTCAGCGACTACTGCCACCCATGCCAGGCATTGGCCGATATCTACACCCTCCGCTCGCACGTGGGACCAGTCGCTGGCCGCACGCTGGCATTTATTGGTGACGGCAACAACGTGGCTCGTTCGCTTGCGATTCTCTGCGGCCAGTTGGGCATGCGGTTTGTGTTGGCATCGCCGAAGGACTATCGGTTTGACGCACCATTTCGCGCACATGTTCAGCAGATTCTGCCGAATGCTGAAATCGTAGAAACAACGGATCCGAGGGCAGCGGTGGAGGGTGCGGCTGTTGTCTACACCGACGTCTGGGCAAGCATGGGCCAAGAGCAGGAACGAGCCAAGCGGAGGGCAGAGTTTGCCTCTTTTCAGGTGAATGAAACGCTCATGAAGCGATGTCCGGATGCGATCTTCATGCACTGCCTGCCCGCCCGGCGGGGCGAGGAAGTGACCGATGCTGTGATTGACGGCCCGCAGAGCGTTGTAGTCGAGGAGGCTGCCAACCGCATGCACGTTCAAAAAGGCCTCTTGGCTTGGCTTCTCGCGAGATAAAAAATCGCTGGCGTAGTCTGTAACGCGAAGGCGATTTACTTTTTATCTAAAACGATTGAGGCCGAGTTGATGCAGTAACGCAAGCCAGTCGGCGGCGGGCCATCATTGAACACGTGTCCTAGATGGGCTCCGCAACGCCTGCATGTCACCTCTGTGCGACGCATGAAGTGTGAAACATCTTCGTGTTCGGCAACCGTCTCGCCTTTTACTCCGTCGATCGGACTGGAAAAACTGGGCCACCCACACCCGCTTTGAAACTTTTCATTCGACTTAAAAAGCGGTTCCCCGCAGCAGATGCAGCGGTAGGTGCCGGGTGTAGTGGTGTCCCAATACTTGCCTGTAAAAGCACGCTCGGTGCCCTTCTTTCTGGCCACCTCGAATTGCTCGGGCGAAAGACGCTTGCGCCACTCGGCGTTTGTCTTGGGCAGATCCTCATCGGCTACGCGGCCGGCAAGGGCTGGATTGACTTCGGCACTTGGATCGCCCGAGGGTTGCGTTGGAGACGGCGTTGAACCAGGTGGCGTAGGGTCTGCGGGCATGGGGGCGGCTCCGGAAACGGGGTCTGCGGCGGTGGCGATCTGGAACGGTGCAGAGTGGCTGGCCCATGTGGCCAGAACGACGGCAGTGCATCCCACGATGCTCAAGCGCACCGCATCTGCCACACGCAGGCGAGTCATGGGCTCTCTCTGGGAGCCAGAACGTTCTATCGGGAATTCTCGTTGTTTGGTTTTCATAGCATGGATGCCCCGATGGTCCGATTCCAAACCGACAGTTTACTTTGGACGCGTTTTGGGTTCGTAGGGATGGTTTCGCTTTCGAATCACTTCGGCCTTTACGATCGTATCCGGCGGCTGGCCGCTGGCCAGAGGCCCCTCGGTGCGATTGAGTTGAGGGAGCACGTCAAAGCCCTCAATCACACGTCCAAACACAGTGTGCTTGCCGTCTAAGTGTGCCGTGGGCCGGAACGTGAGGAAAAACTGTGAGCCACCCGTGTTTTTGCCGGCGTGGGCCATCGAAAGCGTGCCTAGAAAATGTTTTCTGGCACCCGTTGCCTCGCACTCACAATCGATCACGTGCCCTGGGCCTCCCGTGCCCGAACCGGTCGGATCACCTCCCTGCGCCATGAAACCGCCGATCACGCGATGGAAAGGAGTGCCGTTGTAAAAACCCTTCTCGACCAGCGAGATAAAATTAGCCACGCTGTTAGGCGCCTCGTTTTCAAATAATTCGATGACCAGAGCGCCCTTGGATGTTGTCATCTTCACGCGTGGCAGATCGTCAGCGGCAGCCTCGGCCTTCCGCGTGAGCATCTCCGCATCAACCTTTGGCCGTTCCGTCTGGATCACCTGTTCGAGCCCATCAACCTTTGACCGCTCAATGCCCGCTGCAACAGCTTTTTTTAAGAAACTGGTGGCCTCATCGAGTTGCGAGAGCGAGATGGCCGCAGTGGCGCCCATGAGCATGACATCGCCGCTGGCCGCGCCGGCCGTGCTGAGCATCTCCGTCAACTTGACCGCCTTGAAAGGATCGTCGACCTGGAGTGCAGCGGCCACCACCGCACCACAGATTTGCTGGGCATCCCTGTTTTTCGGCTCGATCATCGCCAGTGCAAACGCAGCCGTTTCCAGCCGCGAACTCGTGGCCTTTGCCTGATCCTTTGTGGCAGCAAATTTTGCCTCGACGGCTTTTTTATCACTTTCCGGCTGCTGGTATTCGGCCTGCAAGACGGTCATCTCGCCGACGAGTCGTTTCATCTCTTTGCTCGCTGCGGCAAACTCTGCTTGGGCGTGGGCAGGGGCAATGTGGGTTTCGACGCTAGGCGATTGGGCATTGGCAGGCACGGCCACGGCACCGATCAGCACGAGTAGTAGAAACATCGCTCGAAAACAGGGGGCTCCAGCCATCGCGTGTCTCCTCAAAAAAATATCGTGATCTCCCGCTACCATAACACGTTTCGCATACCTCCCGAAACTGCGTTCTCAAACACCCGCTCTGGCCACACACTCGCCGGCCCTCTTGGAAAATCGCACAATGCCACGCCGTACCCGCCCGAAGACCGATCGTTCTGCGTCTCCGTCGGTCCCTCTCACACGGCGGGAGGAGGCTGCCAGTGCTCCCCGCATCGGGGGCGGCGAACTCCGGGGGCGGCGTCTGGAATTCATTCCCGATGCGCGCACGCGGCCAATGAAAGACCGGGTGAGGGAGTCGCTGTTTGATCTGCTCGGCACAGATGTCAAAGGGGCTCTAGCCATCGACTTGTTTGCCGGTTCGGGTGCGATCGGCTTCGAGGCCGTTAGCCGCGGAGCTTTACGGGCAATCTTTGTGGAACGGCATTTCCCAACCGCAGCGATCCTGCGCCGCAGCGGTGAGTCTTTGGGCATCCAGGAAAAAATTGACGTGCGCACCGGGGATGTGTTGCTGTGGGCCAAATGCATGCCCCAGTTGCCAACGTCGTCGCCGTGGATTGTTTTCATTTCGCCTCCGTGGTCGTTCTTCAGCGAACGGTGGGACGACCTGGCATCGCTCATCGAAGCGATGCGATTGGCGGCCCCGGTGGGCAGCACGCTCGTGGTGGAGGCTGATACAACATTTGATCCGGAGGCGTTGCCGAATCGGGAGGCTTGGGAAACCAGGCCGATCCCGCCAGCGGTGCTCTACTTTCATCGAGAGCCTCACTGAGAGAGCGGGGCGGAGCCAGCCGTCGGCGACGAAGCCAGCCGTCGGCGACGAAGCATAGACCTCAAGCATCCAAGCCACGTCTTGGATTCGGGGCTTGCCGCTCGAGCTATCCGAGATGCGAGTTAGTGCGGTTCGCCGATTTCGCGGAGCAATTCGGCCAGCCTCGCCTGCAGATCAAGTACGGCTTGCCAGTGCGGAAAATCGATCTCCACTCGCTCGTTGCCAGGTCGCATGACCGCTCCGTCGGTCGCCTCGCGGAGGACCGCCTGGATGTAGTCGAGCAGTTCAG
>QWQH01000080.1 GCA_003670915.1 Planctomycetota bacterium
CCCACCCCCAGAGACCGTCCTGGTCGGTAACGACTTTGACAAAAATCCAGTTTCGCATTCGGGCATGGCAGACATGAGTTTCAACGCGGACGATTTTCATTCGGGCTCCACATGCGGGGGCAAGGCCGAGAGTCTATGCCAAGAGTCTGGTAAGGAGAAAGGGTTACGCTATTCAGCGGATACAACCCGCAATGCGAACTCGGTCTGTTTGGAGCGTGTCGGTTCCTGTGGCTAGGCGATGATGTCGTCGATCGGCGTGCCGTGATCGATTGCCAATCGCTTGCGGCCTGGGATTTCAAGTTGCCGGGAATCGAGGCCCAGTTGCTTGAGGATTGTGGCGTGAATGTCGGTGACGTAGTGGCGATTTTCCACCGCGTGAAATCCGAGTTCGTCTGTGGCGCCGTGCACATAGCCCCCCTTGATGCCGCCGCCAGCCATCCACACCGAAAAGGCAAAAGGATGGTGGTCGCGACCATCAGAGCCTTGCGAACCCGGCGTCCGGCCAAACTCTGTTGCGAAGATGACGATCGTCTCGTCCAGCAGGCCGCGGCGGTCGAGATCTTCCAAGAGCGCGCCGATCGGCTGATCAACCGCGAGGGCGAGTTTTGTATGGTTGGGCTTGAGTCCAGAGTGGGCATCCCATGCGCCGGCCCCGCCGCCGCCATGCTGAATCTGAATAAAACGCACGCCCCGTTCCACAAATCGCCGCGCTGCTAGCAACTGTTGGCCAAACTCCTTGCAGTGCGGCAGGTTGAGGCCGTACAGATTCTTTGTCTCCTCCGATTCCTGAGAGAAGTCAATAACGTTTGGCACGCTCTGCTGCATCCGGAAAGCCAGTTCGTACGAGGCGATTCTCGCGGCGGTGGCCGGGTCGTTTGGATATTCGATGCCGCTCAAGGCGTTGAGCCGTTCCACGAGACTGAATCCCTCGGCTTGGGCCTTTTTTCCAAACGGCCGCTCGGGCGTGCCAAAGTCAAGCGGGTTGGTGGGGTCAATGCGAAGAGGCACCGCGTCGTGAGCTGGCCCCAGATAGATGCCGTCTTTTTTGTTCCAGTATTCTCGCGTGCCGATTGAGATGAACTGCGGTAAATTGTCGTTGAGCGATCCTAATCCGTAGTGCGCCCATGCTCCAAGCGTGGGTGAGGCCGGATCCAGCATGTGCCGACCGGTGTGAAATTGTGTTTGAGCGCCGTGGTTGGAGTCGGTGGTCCACATCGAGCGGACGATAGAAATCTTGTCGATATTGCGAGCGGTGTGCGGAAACCAGTCGCTCACCTCGATGCCGCTTTGTCCATGTTTTTTGTAGCCGACTTGCAATGGAAACAGAACGTTCCGCTGATTGCCGTTGGCATCGGGCACAGGGGCCCGCTCTTTTGCGAGCTTGTCAGGATTCTGTACGTCGGCGTAGGGCGTTTCTTTGATTGATTTGCCACCAAACTTCGTAATCATTGGCTTGGGATCGAAGCTCTCCATGTGGCTGACACCACCGTTCATGAAGAGCCAGATCACACTCTTGGCTTTGGGGGCAAAGTGCGGCAGCCCATTGGGCGGCGACCACGCCGCGTTGTTGGCAAGGGCCTCGCGATTGAGCATGGCACCGAGTGCCATGCCGGTGAACCCCATCCCCATATCGGCCAGAAACGTGCGTCGTGGCAGGTGTCCGCGGACGTGTTCGTCGGAGCAAAAGTGGGGCATGTTGGCGGCTCCTGTCGGGGGTGTCATCGCAGGGTGACGAAATCGTTGTGGTTGAAGAGAGCCCAGACCAGATGGGCCTTGGCCGAGTCAGTAGAAGCTGGTTCGTTGGGATCGGTCTGGCCCTGCCAGATACCAATTGATTCGAGGCAGGTGGCGGTTTCTGCCTGCGAAGGCCTACGGCCCAAGACGGCCAAAAAGGCCTCAGAGATAAAGTCAGCATCGAGGTTGGCAATGGCGCCGGTGCCACCAGTCGCTGAGAGCCGCTGGCTGAGCCGCGAGGCCGAGTCGTGAATGAGTTTTGCATTGGAAAGGGCCAGAGCCTGCTGCGGCACGATGCTCTGATCTCGCTGGTAGCACTCTTTCACATCAGCCTCGTCAAACAGGCTCAGAAACAGATTGCGGTCGTTGTTCGAATGAAAGAAGTAGATGCTGCGACGCTTTGAGTTGGCCTGCTCAGAGGGCGGGACCGATGGGCCGCCCATCGCCAATTCCAGCGTGCCGGCGATGGCAAGCGAGCAATCCCGAATCACTTGGGCTTCCAGTCGGATTGGCTCGCGTCGCCAGAGGAGGCGGTTGTCGGGGTCGAGTTTCGCGTTTGATTCTGCTCCGAGCGTGGAGGAACTCATTCGATAGGCTGCCGACGTGACGATGAGCCGGTGGAGTTGCTTCATGTTCCACTGGTGATCTACCAATTCGCTGGCCAGCCAGTCGAGCAGTTCGGGATTGACTGGCGCGTTGCCTTTGCGTCCGAAGTCAAAGACGGTGCTTACCATCGGCTTGCCCATATGCCGCATCCAGATGTGATTGACTGCCACGCGGGCGGTGAGTGGATTTCGCGGATCGGTAATCCATTGGGCCAGTGCTCGTCGACGGCCGGTGCTGGTGGGCTGAAATGGAATGGTTTTGTCATCGGTGCGGGACTCGCGAAACCGAGTCGGCGACCACTGTGAGCCGATGAGTTCGACGAAACTGTCGCCTGGCAGAGCCTCCGCTTTCACGGCCTTCTCGGCTTCCTCTCGAACCGTCGTCAGCTGCTTTTGAATTGCAGGCTTCTTGTCCTCGGTCGCTTTGGCGAGGTTCAACTCAACTTCAGCCACTCTGTGGTGCGCCCTTGCAATGGCAACCTCTCGCTCGGCCTGCAACGCGGCTCGGGCCGGTTTTTCATTGAGTGGTGGAGCCGGCGAGTTGGGTGCATCCTCGGCCGCCCATGCGGCCCGCATCGCATCGCCCCGCAGTTGTACGCTTTGCAGTTTGGCCTGCGCAACGCCCACCGACCGCTCCGATAGGGCCACATCGAGCCGAGCGACGGCGAGGGCATTTCGAGCGGCTTCGAGGGGAAGGCCCGTCGGCGTGGCAGTGGGATCTGGCGTGGGAACAACCGTGGGCTCGCGGAGCTTCACGCTGTCGGCCAAAGGTGCAACTAAAACGCCATGGAAGGCCGCAATGCAATCAAATGTGGTGAACTGCATTGCGCCGTCGCGCCGCTTGATCGGGCTCCGCCATGCCATCAACTCCCTGCCGTCGAGCCACACGTTCACAAGCGTGTCACGGGCCGCAACGCGAAGCGAGTAGGATCGGCCAATCGCGATCGGGTGAGATACCTTTCCTTCCACGGGGTATTCCCAACGGGCTCCGGTCGTGTACGAAGCTTGGACCTTCTGCCCGTTGTCCACGGCGCTGGCGTAGATCATGAGTTGGCTATCATCGGCCCCGGCGGACTGCGACGGATCGGGTTGACTTACATCGAAGGCTAGCCCAACGCTCCGCCACTGGCTGCCTCCGAGAATCGTGAACTGGGCGGTGACGTCGAAGTTGCGAGGTGGGGCTGAGGCCAAACGAAGCGCTCCAAACGTGGCGCCGTCTTGTCCCTGCAGCATCCTGCCAGGCTCATGTTTCCAACTGCCCCCAAATGTTTTCCATCGAGCGGAGTCGAATGCACTGAAGTCATCGCGGAATTCGCCGGCAGCGGAAAGCCCGTTGGCTAACGCGGTGCTCGGCCCAGCGATGCCAACTCCAGTTCCAGCGGCTGCCTTTATTTCCTCCGCCGCAACGGCCCGCTCGGCTGCAGTTCGCTTTTCAATTGCCTGAGTCAGCGATTGCTCGGCAGCCTTCACCGTGCCCGCGGCGTTGGTCACGTGTGCCTCGATCACCCAAGGCTGCCGCTGGGGTTGGAACGCCGTCTTTGGTAGGGACACAGGCTGGATCACGATCTCTTTGAACGCGATGACCTCGGGTACGCCCGGTTGGATCGAGCGCGAAGTGTCTGGCTTGGTGTCTTCCCCTCGCACAAAGAGATACGTGGGCATCTCGGGCACGCCATCATAGACCCGCGGGAGGCCATCCTGGGCCAGATCGGCCTGCCCGGGCACGATATCCAGCCGGACGTGGTAGGGCTCGAAAAAGGCCCGCATTTTGTAGAAATCTTCCTGCTGGATCGGATCAAATTTGTGGTCGTGACACTTGGAGCAGTTCATCGTGAGGCCAAGGAGGCCCTTGCCCACGTGCTCAACAGTCTCGTCCATCCAAGGGGTGCGGTTAAACGTAAAATAATTGCGGACGAGGTAGCCTGTGGCGCGGAGTTTTGTGGGGTCGTCGGGATAGATCTCGTCGGCGGCGAGCATCTGGCGAACCATTTCGTCGTAGGGCGTATCGGCGTTCAAGGATTCAATGATCCAATCTCGCCAGTGCCACATGTGCTTCTGACTATTGCGCACTTCCTCACCCAGCCCCCACCAATCGCTGAATCGCCAGATGTCCATCCAGTGGCGGGCCCACCGCACTCCGTGCTGTGGATCGGCCAGAAGTTGGTCGACCAATTGTGTGTACCAGTCGGGCGATTGATCAGACTCAAGCAATGCGAGTTGAGCTGCTGTGGGGGGCAAACCTATAAGATCCAAATAGAGCCGCCTGATAAGCACACTCCGCTGGGCCTCGGGTTGCGGCGTGAGCCCGTTGTGCTCGTAGCCATTGGCCAAGAAGGCATCGATGGGATTTTTTATCCACGCCGCAGCGGTTACCGCAGGCACTGCGGGACGAGTTCGTGGCTGAAAGGCCCAGTGATCTCGCGGGTCAGCCTCGGGCTTTTCGTCGGCGGGGGCCGGAGCCCCGGCCACGATCCAATCCTTGAGAAGCGAGACTTGCTCCGGCGTGAGCGGCTCGCCTTCGCCCTCGGGCGGCATATGCGAGGCAGGATCTGGGTCGCTCACTCGCGACAGGATCAGGCTTGTGCCGGGGTCTTCCTTCGAGATGATCGCGCCGGATTCACCTCCCTCAAGCATGAGTTCGACGGTGTCCAGTCGCAGACCAGCCTCTTGCTTGAGCCCGCCGTGGCAGGAAAAGCATCGCGACGCCAAGAGAGGCTTGAGCTTTTCCCGGTAGACGCTGCGATGGGCCTCGGTTTGAGAGGGAGAATCTGCCGCTGCTACCGCTGCAATGGCGAATAGCTGCAGCAACGCTACGCACGGCCACGAAAATCGCACGAGGCAGCCCAAAATTGTCCAGCAAGGTTGTTTGAAATGGTGGCGCATCTCGCGACTCTCCGTGAGCCCAGTCTCAAGCACTTGAGGCCAATATCCAACCCAATTGTAGCACGGGCAAGCCGTCGTGTCAGGTTGAGTTTGAAATGCCGCGATACACGATGTTTCAGGAGTCTATGGCGAATTGAAAATTCGGGCGTATGAAAACAGTCAGTCTGTCGGCGAGGGATGCTGCTGGCTGGAATTCGCTGACTGGCTGCATGCGATTGCACCGGCCAGCAGGGCCGCGCACAGCAGATATACACCGCCTCCCAGAGCGATCGCATGGCTCATGTTGGCGATGTCGGTTTCAGCTCCGCCGTATGTGGTGGCCAAGCCGACGAAGAGCGGCCCGAGCGCACCGCCTCCCCAACCGATCGTGTTCATAATGCCAGCGGCGGTGGCCCGCGCCTCGGGTTGGATCTGATCGTAGAGCGATGCAAAGATCCCGGCGTCGTAACAACCCTTGCACGCACCGAAGGCCGTCATGGCGGCCAGCAGCACTGGCGTGGTGGTACACAGACCGACCATCGCCACGAAGATCGACCCCACCAGAAGCCCCGCAGCCTGCACGATCATTCGCCCGCCCGCCATCTTGGACGCCAGCCTGTCGGCGGCCATGCCCGCCAGTGGCGCGCTTACGGCGCTCGCGAGATGGATATAGAGCGTGGCGTTGAGCCCGGCGGCGCCGAGCGAATAGTTGAATTTCTCAACCAGAAATGTTGGCGTCCACGTCAGGAAGATCGTGGCCACAAAATTCGCTCCGAGGAACGCAAGCATGAGCAAAACCACCGCCGGCTTCCCAAGCACCAGTCGCAGCGTGTCGCCAATGCTGAGTGGTTTGCCGGGGGGGTGAGGGAGCGTGTGGCCGGTGGCCACCATTTCCGCAGCATCGGCGGCACCGCGTTGAGGCTCCCGCAGAAAGAAATAAAGCACCGCTGCCACCACGAGGCCCAGGCTTCCAAATATCCAGAAGCCCACCCGCCATCCGTACCACTCGGCCAGCACCGCGCCGAGCCAGCTGCCGAGAATCGTGCCGAAATAGACGCTCGACTGGTGGATGGCAAACGCGCGGCCGCGGGTGGAGGGGCCGTGGTAGTCGCTCACCAGCGACATCGATGATGGAAAGTAAAATGTTTCGCCTAAGCCCTCCAGAGCCCTGACGGTGACGAAGTGCCAGAGTTGCGAGCACCACGCCGTCGCCACAGTGACGAAGCTCCAGAAGATGCAGCCACCCAAAATCAGATGCACCCGCTTGGCACGGTCGGCGATGAACCCGGCAAACGGAGCTCCGCCCGCGTAGACCCACATGAATGCCGATCCGATCAGACCGAGTTGCACCGAGTCGAAGCCGAACTCGCTCTTGAGCAGCGGGAAGACGGCATAGATCGCCTGCCTGTCGGCATAGTTAAAAAAGCAGACAAGCCAGAGCATGGCCACGACCTGCCAACGGTAGGCGCCGCCCTGAAAAGATGTTGCTCGTTGCATGAACAGCTGCCGTCGTGAACAAAAACGTGTGGGAAGGAGCGACTGATGTGCCAACGTGGTGTTCGGTCGCAGGCGATCAGGCGATCAGCTCGCGGACGACTCTGCCGTAGACGTCAGTGAGTCTAAAATCCCGGCCCTGAAACCGATAGGTGAGCCGCTCGTGATCGAGGCCCATCAAGTGCAATACCGTGGCGTGGAGATCGTGGATGTGCACCCTATCTTGAACGGCCTTAAACCCAAAGTCGTCGGTGGCACCGTGTACGACACCGCCTTTTACGCCTCCGCCTGCCAGCCACATGCTGAAGCCGTGATGGTTGTGGTCGCGGCCAGCAGTCGGGCTGATCTTCTCACCACGAGAGAGTTCCACCGTGGGGGTGCGGCCAAACTCTCCTCCCCAGATGACGAGGGTCTCATCGAGGAGCCCTCGCTGCTTCAGGTCGGTCAGGAGTGCCGTGATACCCTGACAGCTTTCAGCGGCGAGCCTGCGATGCTCCTTTTCGATGTTCTCGTGGCTGTCCCATGGCTGGAGCGTTCCGTGCCAGACTTGCACGAAGCGTACGCCCCGCTCAACGAGTCGCCGGGCGATGAGCATTTGCCGAGCCTGTGGCGTGTTGCCGTACATCTCGCGAATCCGCAGTGGCTCACGATCGCAGTCGAAGGCATCCGTCGCAGCCGTTTGCATGCGGAAGGCCGTTTCAAAACTGTGGATGCGTGCCTCGAGCATCGGGTCGTGGCGGTCAGCTAGATGGCGCTGATTGAATGCCGACGCGAAGTCCAACTGTGCCCGCTGCGCTCGAGGGTTGCGCTTCGTGTTGGATAGATGCTCGATCAACTCAGACGCCTTTCGGCCCTCAGTCTCAATGTATGTGCCCTGATAGCTCCCTGGAAGAAAAGACGACTGCCAGTTGTCCGCGCCAGCAACGGGCATGCCCTTGGGTACGAGGACCACGAATCCAGGGAGATTTTGGTTTTCTGAGCCGAGGCCGTAGGTGAGCCACGCTCCAATGCTTGGTCGCGCCATCGTGCTCGCGCCGCAGTTCATGAGTCGGAGTGAGTTTTCGTGAATGGGCGTGTCGGAGTGCATCGAACGGATGACGCAGAGATCATCGGCGTGCTTCTCAGCGAGCTGTCCGAAAAGCTCGCTGGCCTCGAGCCCCGATTGGCCGTATCTTTCGAATCGAAACGGGGACGCCAACGCCGTGCCCGTGGGCCGCTCGGTCTCCAGATGGAACGGCAACCGTAAGCCGTGGTATTTGGTCAGCATCGGCTTGGGATCAAACGTGTCCATCTGAGACGGACCACCGTTGGCTAGGATTTGGATGACGTATTTGGCCCGAGGTTGGAAATGGGGCGGCCGGATGGCCAGCGGGTCGATCGTCTCGCCGGCACGGGCGGAAAGATCGCCTAACAACATCGCCAGGCCCACAGCTCCAAAGCCAGCTCCGCACTTTTGCAGGAGTTCGCGTCGGGAAATGGGCGGGCTGCGCAGCGTCGCGGCAGGCGTGGCCTTCATTGGATTCATGGGTGGGAGCCTTCAGTGGCTAGTCGCAATAAATAAACTCATTTGACATCAAAAGCACGTGCACGAAATCAGTCCACTGCTCGGCAGTCGGTGTCTCTCCAACGTATTGGCAGGCCAGCAAGACTTCCTCTGCTGCAGGCTGACGGGAGAGGACACGGCGATACATCGCGGCGATGCGATCTGTTGCTTCAAGCGCGGCGGCGATCTCCGGCTGTTGGGCGACTGCCTCTGCCTGCGCCCGCAGGAACTCGCTATTAAGAAAGTAGAGGGATTGGAGCGGGTGGATTGTTTCGGTGCGACGTGGAATCGACTGATCTGGATTGGCCACGTCAAAATTGCGGAGAGTCGCGGGGATTCGAAACCGGTCGGTGTAGCCGTAGACAGCACGCCGGACATTTTTGTCGTCGAGCAACTGGCTGCGGCCGCCGGTCTGCGTGTCGAGCCGTCCGGCCACCCAGAGCAGGCTGTCTCGCAGTGGCTCAAACTCCAGCCGCCGCGGACTCATCCGCCAAAGCAGCCTGTTGCCCGGGTCGAGTGTGAGGGCTGCTGACTGCGGGCTACTGCTTTGCTGCCACGTCGCCGATGTGAGGAGGTACCGGTGCAGCGACTTGAGTGACCAGCCATGCTGGACAAAATAGCCTGCTAGGTGATCCAGCAGTTCTGGATGCGAGGGACGCTCGCCTACTGCGCCGAAGTTGTCGGCCGTTGCAACGAGGCCCGTGCCAAAGTGTTGCTGCCAGATGCGGTTGACGATCACTCTCGCCGTCAGCGGGTTTCGCGGGCTGGCCACGGCGTGTGCCAGTTGCAAGCGGCCGTCGTCGGAATAGGTCTGGTCGTCGACGGCATCCAGCACGCGGGGAATCCGTCGTGAGACCCCGGGGCCGACTTTGTGGCGGTCGCCCCGAACCATCACATGCGGATCGACGGGCTGAGCCGATGCCACGACAGCCTGAGCCCGGCAGACGGGTGCCTCGGCCTCAAGAGTCAGTAGTCGCCCACGGATCGCACCTGCGGCAAGGTTTTCGTCGTTTGAGATAATCTGAATTTCGTTGAACGGTAGCTCGAAATCAGCGGCGATCATCTCGCGACTGATCTGCAGCGGTGAGGTTGCCTCAGCCACCAACGTGGCCAGTCCGGAGCGTGTCGATGATGCGAGCCCATCAACGATCAACCGCCCGAAAATGTCTGCAACATCCAGCATTGAAGAGGGTGGACTTCCTTGGAGCGAAGCCAGAACCTGCGAGTCGTGTTGATCCGGATGACGCGCGGCCTCGCTGATGATCTCGGCGGCAGCAGCCGCAAAACCGTCGCGAGGCAGTGCCATAAAAACAGGCCAGAGGCGAAACTCTTTCTCGCCGCTGTGCACGCTCTTGGCAATCAACGCGATCCATCGCGGCGGGCCACCTGCGACCAGCAAGCCTTTGGGAGTGTCGCGGGGAATAAAGCCATCAGTCGTGCGGTGGTGCGGCGATTCCTTCACGACGTATTGGAGGTACTCTGGCGCAAGTTCTCGCAGCAGCCGGTTGGCTTTCACGAGACATGTGTCGATGTGCTTCTCGTATTCGTCGAATAGAGCGGCCCGTGCATCGCGGTACTTGACCACGGCATCGCCCGAGGATGCTGGATTCATTTCTGGCAGGTCCATCGGCTCTCGCAGGCTCGCCAGAATACCGTAGAGCGAGTAGTAGTCGGCCGTTGGGATCGCATCGAACTTGTGGTCGTGGCAGCGGGCGCACGACACGGTGAGGCCGAGCATCCCGCGGCCAATCACGTCGATGCGATCGTCGATGATCAGCTGCGCCGCCTCGGCATTGCCCTCGAACCGCCGGCCGACCGTAAGGAATCCCAAGGCACGCAGATCGGGCGCCGCCTCAGCGGGGAGACGGTCGGCAGCGATCTGTTCGATGACAAAGCGATCGAACGGCTTGTCGGTGTTGAGTGACTCAATGACGTAGTCGCGATACGTGTGGGCAAACGGGATCCGACGCTCGCCGTCCGTCGCTTTATCTGTTGTGTCTGCGTAGCGCGCGACGTCGAGCCAATGGCGGCCCCACCGCTGCCCATATTCCGGCCGGGCGAGGAGCTGATCGACGATCGTGGTGAAGGCCTCGTCGCTCGGGTCGGCAGCAAAGCGTTCGACTGCCTCATATGGCGGCGGCAGCCCGATCAGAAAAAGATAAGCCCGACGCACAAGCGTGCGTGGATCGGCTCGCGGACTCGGGCCGAGTCCCTCTGCGGAAAGCCGGGCTCTGACGAACTGGTCGATGGCGTTCTCATGAGCCTCGATGCGTGCAGTCGGCGGCACCGTGTGGAGCGGAATGGGCTGAAGCGCCCAGTGCTTGCGGGCCTGTTCCAAAGTCATAGGGGCGAGCTTTGTTGCGCTGGGCAATGCTCCGCTAGGCAACGGGGCCACTCGCCGCGGATCCGGCGCCCCCATTCGGATCCATTCGGTAATCAAGGCAATCGTGTCGTCACTCAGCTTGCCATCCGGAGGCATTTGCAGGCTTTCGCCTGCGTAGCGAATGGCCCCAACGAGCAGGCTCGCATCCGGGTCACCCGGAACGATGATGCCGCCGCTGTCGCCCCCGGCCTGCCAACCCGGCAATGAATCCAGTCGCAGCCCCCCGTCGTGCTTGTCACCGGCGTGGCACTCGTAGCAATGGTCGACCAGCAGCGGCCGGATCTTGGACTCGAAGAACGCCTCGCCGTCCACCACGGGCGGCGCACCCACGGCACGAGGGGTTTCATGCAACCACGCTGCGAGCAGGACGCACACGACCCCATTGAGCCAGCCGATAAAGGCGACTCTTCGGCTGGCACGGCAGTATGGATGAACGTGTTGCACTGAATAAGTACTCTACCCAGCAGAAGCGAAGCGACAAGAAAAAGACTGTAATGCGTGTGTCTTGTCGAATCTCCCAATGATGATGTGACTCACAAGCACCAGTCCATCGCCTGCCTTCGGCCCCCTTGGATGCCACGTCTGTTGCGCATGCGTAGTGTCACTGCTATGCTTACGCCCAGGCAGGTTTCCACGTTCCAAGAAGTTGTCTCTATCAACAGGGAGTGCACTGATGCAGTCACGCGAGACACCCACCGCTCAAGTGATCCCTCGCACTGGTGTGGTTGGTCTCATGGCCGCAACGGGGCCTGCGGTCTGGTTGGTGGGCGGTGCGATTCTTTTCACCGCAGGTTGCGACGGCATGGCCGACGGCCCGGCGGCTCAGAAGGCCCCTGCCGTTGAAACTCGCAAAACGTTGGGCAAGACCACGCAGAACGTGCTGCAGCTATCCGAGGCACGGAAGGCTGGCGGACAAGTAGCGGAAATGACAATCACCGGCGAGGGGATTGATGTGTACGCCGATGCCTACCGCACGAGTGTTGGAAAACTAGCGATGATTGCCGTCACGCAAAAGATGCAGTTGCACAACGCCGAACACGGCGCAGACCCAGCCACCTACGAAGAATTCATGTCGCAAATCATCGGGCCGGGCAAGCCCGATGGGCTGCAGTTGCCGATGCTCCCCTACTATCAGGAATACGCA
>QWQH01000130.1 GCA_003670915.1 Planctomycetota bacterium
ATGTTCATCGCTGGTCAGGTCGCTTTTTTAGCGTTTGCAGCGGAGGATCCGCTCCGCCGATATTTCATCGCCAGCGCCGCGGTGCTCGGCTTCCTCACGCATCTTGTGCTGGACGAAATATGGAGTGTGAATATGGGTATGTTCGGTCCTAAGTATAAGAAATCGTTTGGCACGGCGATGAAATTTCACGGTCAGGAACTCTGGCCCAACCTGCTGACCTATGCGCTGGCCGTCATCCTAGGCTTGCTGGCCGCCGGCGACGCTGCATGGACCGAACGCATGCACTCCATGCGTCAGCAGATGGAGCAAGCGGCTCGCTCGGTGCCGCCGATGCAGGCACCCTGGAACTACCGCCGTTAGATTCGCGCACCGACGAAGCGCAGGGACGGCCCCTCGCCTACGGCTCCTATTTTTTCCATAGCTGTCACTTCAGCTATCTAAGAACCGCTCTAGGTGGCAACCCGCGGCGTGCCCCTTGCCTCAGCCCGCAGGCTGCGTGATCATGGTCAGCGTGGCGGTTTTCCGTCACGTTCACCACAGGTACGTTATCCACATGCTCTTCGCAGCGACCATTTCCGGTGGGCCAGCCCTTGGGAGTTTGGTTTTCTATCTTCTGCTGATCTCCGGTGCAGCCTACGCAGGTGGGTCGTCGGTGGCATTTCTCTCGCTGGGGCACCGACGGATGCAGGTGCTTTTATCGCTCACAGGCGGTGTCATGCTCGGAGTGGGTCTGCTCCACCTCTTGCCACACGCCTACTTCGAGTTAGGCCGACAGATCGACACCACAATGATCTGGGTTTTGGCGGGATTTTTTCTGATGTTTTTACTTGAACGTGCGTTTCACGGCCACGCCCACCACTCGGCCGACGGCAGCCACTCAGGCCATGCACACGATCATTCGCACGATCATGCGCACGCTGGGCCACGCCAACCGCTCGTTCAGCCATGGGCGTGGTGCGGTGCATTTGCCGGATTGGCGCTTCACAGTTTGGCCGATGGCGCGGCGTTGGCAGCTTCGGTGGGGGCTGATGCCGAGCACGGGGGCGGTTGGCTGGCCGGATTCGCTACGTTTTTGGCCGTAGTGCTTCACAAGCCGTTTGATTCCGGCATCATCGCCACGCTGATGATTAATTCCGGCGCATCGTCGGGCAGTCGTTGGTGGGTCAACGCAGTGTATGCGATGGTTGTGCCACTGGGGGCCATCCTCTTCCTAGGAAGTCTGCGGCTCTTTGGTGGCGATCATGGCGGCGTTTTAGGGGTAGCGTTGGCGTTGGCGGCAGGCGCGTTTCTCTGCATCGCGGCTGCCGATCTTCTACCGGAGGTGGAGTTTCACAGCCACGACCGCCTGCTCCTCACTGCGACACTTGCCCTCGGTATCGCTATCGCGTGGGGTATCACGGTCATCGAACGATCATCTCATGCGCATGCCGCCCACGCGGATCACGCCCACTAAACGGGATTATTTTTTCACAGTCTCTTGAGGCGGCTTTTCCACGTCGAGTCCCTTGGCCTCACGCACCGTTCGCACTTCGGCCAGCACGTCTTCAATGAGGCCGTGCTGGCGGCGAATGATTGCCACTTGTCTTTGAAAGCACCACGCAATCAGAGCCACGATGGCAATGCCGCCAACCAAATGGAAGGTGACCCAGTCCTGCGTGCCTAGCCGCCCCGATGACGGATCCGCAGCACCGCCGAGCGCCACGATTGCAAGCACTCCGAGGATGCCGATCAAAGCAAAGGGGAAAGCCTCTCGTTTGAATCGTTTACTACGATCGATGGAGGATGGGTCCAGAGAGTAGGCCTCCACCACCTCCCGGCACCACCGCGCGGTGCCAATGAAATACGTAACGGCCATGCTGTTGACCAAGACGATAACCAGCGCCGAGAGCACGCCCGAGAGCCTATGCACGGTGCCCCAACGCAAGATCTCGGGAGACCTCTGGCCATGGAGGTCGCCCAGCCAAAGCCCGAGTCCGGCCGTTGCCACGAGTAACGCCACGGCGAACACCGCTACACGAGAAAAAACACGTTCCATGGTTCCTGCCATTCTCCGGTCCGCGCGACGCAATCAAATCAAAATGCCCGCTGCAGGGTGCAACGCACGGCCATCCGTTATAGGCTGATTGATGGCCCCGAGACTATTCCTGTCATTTTAGACAAACCCACTCCAAGACGCTTCACCGATGCCTCACGCAGTTGTTCCCGCCGCATCTTCCGCGATCCATTCGCCCATCCGCCCCGTGCTGGCGATCACCTGCGGCGACCCAGCTGGCGTTGGGCCGGAGGTGGTGCTGGCTGCGTGGGCCGCCACGAACGTCCACTCGCGTGCCAAGCTACGCGTGGTTGCCGATGCCGATATGCTCGCGACTGTGCTGGCTGGTGTGCCTGGATTGCCAGCAGTGGATGTGGTGCCAGTCCAGCCCGATGATCCGCGGCCTTCGGCCCCCAACGCAGTGTTGGTGATTGCGCCCGATCGCCTCATCGGGCCGGTGCCTCGTGGAGCGATCAGTGCGGCCGGTGGCGAAAGCGCAGTCGCTGCTCTTGAGGCTGCGTATGCTCTGACATGCCGTGGGCTCGCGCACGCAATTGTGACAGGGCCGCTCCACAAATCGGCGTTGCACATGGCGGGGCACACGGTGCCTGGCCACACCGAGTGGCTCGCGAGAGCTTGTGGCCTGCCCGACAGTGCCGCTTCGATGATGCTGTGGCTACCGCCACACCCTGCGCACCTCGTTCAGGCGGCTCATCTGGCTCAGGGAGAGAACCAGGGTGCCATCACCACGCACGGCTTGGGCGTTGTGCATGCCACATTGCACGAATCGCTGCCGCATGCCCTGGCACGCCTTTCAGTTGATGGCATTGTGCAGGCTGGTTTACGGCTGGCTGCGGTCTTGACTGCGATTCTGAACCGTCAGCCGCGGATGGCCGTGGCCGCGCTCAACCCACACGGAGGAGAATCCGGCCTCTTTGGTGACGAGGAGGCCCGCATCATCGCTCCGGCCGTCGAGCAGTTGATGCTGGCTGGCCTCGACGTGCATGGCCCCATTCCTGCCGACACGCTCTTTGTGCGAGCCAGCCGCGGCGGCTTCGATGGGATTGTAGCGCAGTACCACGATCAGGGGCATATTCCAATCAAGCTACTCGGCATGCATCGTGCGGTGAATATCACGCTGGGGCTCCCACTGGTGCGAACCAGCGTGGCCCACGGCACGGCGTTTGACATCGTTGGCACAGGCTCGGCGGATCCCGCAAGCATGCTTGCGGCCATCGAGGTGGCGTTGGATCTCGTCAATGACTGAAGTTCCTTACGGTCGCAGCGGTGGCAGGCCATTCACAAAGGCATCAGAGGTGTCCATGAGCCCCTCGGTGGCTGGCTTGTACACAAAAGCGCTGGCATCCACCGGGTCGCCGATCCGCACATCGTAGAGTTCCAAGACCGCCACCACCTCCAATGCAGAGGCTGCGACAGGCCGGGGGCCTGGGATGGCTAACCACTCAATCCTGCACGGGAAAAGCGCACGCTTGTCTATCGACAACCGCACGCTCCACGGCATGCCTTCGGGGAGTTGGGCAGCCGTGATCCCTGCGTCGCTGCGGATCGCCTCAGCCTGCGCAGGCAGGATGGCTGCAAGGCGATCGCGATTCCAATCGCCGTCGATCGTCCACGCCGGCACGTCGTCGATGGCAGCGGATGCAACCGACACAAACCGAAACCATTCCCGAACCAGTGCCAGCGATCTCTGGACGCCACCCAAATACGCCGAGACGGCGTCGCGTTCAGCCACGTTGAGCTTTTCAAGCCGCTCGCGCACGCGACGCATATCGACCCGCTCCACCTGCGCAGGATGCGAGCCGAACTTGCGGTAGGTCCAGAAGAAAAGCCCGTCGCACAGTTCGAGCAGTTCAAATTCCTCTGATTCAGAGTTGAGCAGCGATTCAAATCGAAACCGTTGCTCGTCGCCAAGACCAGATTGAACGTAGCGGCCGCCTCCCTTAAGCACCGTGTTGCCTACTCTTGCCAACTGCCGCACTCGCGCGGAAATCGTTTCCGAACGCGCTAGTCCGGCGAGCGCGGCTGCCACGATGCGTTCGGCCCGTCCCCCCTGCTCTGCCGCGTCGGCCGGGGAGAGTGGGAGGGACTTAGGGCTATCAACTGCCGTTGCCGGACTGGTTACCGCTGCCGGACCAAGGGCAGTTGCTGGTAGAGGTGGGCTGCGTTGGTACACGCTGCCGTTCAAGCCTGTTTGGGCAGGCACTTCTTCTGCCTTGGCTGCAGAGAGCCTTTCGCCAACACACCCTCCGAGGAGCGAGGACCAAAGCACCAGAGCAGCCACTGCCCACAGGCGTCGGCGCAATCGAGGGAGTTTGGGGGACTGGCTGTTCGTCACGGTCAGATCGACTTTGAGGATTTTGCCAAAGAAAGAGGTGGTGAGGCGTCGAAGATTGATGGGCATGAATACGGTGCCCCGGTTTCGCACGGCTGAAAACAGTCTACGGAATCGCGGCCAACAGGCCCTATGGCAGATACGGCACAGAATCGCCGTGCCAGAGGTCAGGTTGTAAGTCAGAGATGAAAAAATAGTCCAAAAAACTACGGCAAGCCCCTTGGGCTTCGGAGGTGATGCGATGGGAAGACGATACGTGCATGGATTCATTGGCGTTTCGCTGGCGGCAACGTTCGCAGGCTGCCATATTCCCGCAAACTCCCCGCTCACTGGGCTCGCCCAGATTCGGCCCGTTGCCACGCCGCACACCAACGTGTTGCCTCCAGCAGCGATGCTCCAACATCCGGGCCCAGGTGTTGAAGGGCCAGGACCTGGTGTGATCGTACCTGCTTCGTACGAGGCGGCGTTGGAGGCCGCAGGGGCAGCGGTCGGCGGAATGGTGGGTGGCCCCATGGCACCGAGTTCGCAGATTGGATTTATCGGCCCCGACGGCATGCAGGTGCGCTGGGACATTTCAGCAGCAGGTGGATTTGATTCGATGCCGTTGGTCACTCCAGGGCGTTACGACTTTTCGCAGGGGGCGATCTATCGCCTCAAGCTCACCGATATTCCAGGACACGAAGGCACCGAACTCTACCCGACGCTTGAAGTCGGCCCGGTCACGCCACGCACCGATGCCTTTCTGGCTCACAATGCGATCCCATTTCAACTCACCGACGAAGATCTAGACCAGGTCACCACCGGTAACTTTGTCACGAAGGTTGTCTATCTGCCGGATGCCGACTATCAGGAGTTGGCCGTCGCTGGCGTTGAAACGCTCGTCAGCACGCGACTGGATCCAGGCGTGGATCCCGTAGTCGAGGCAGATCGCCGCGGCTCGATCCTAGCCATCATTCGAATTGGCAACAAGGATCTTGAGTCGGCCGGTGCCGGCCTCGCGCTGGCTGGCAGTCAGGGTGGCGACGGTAGTGTGCCGATTGGCGTGGCCGCACCGCTGGGCATGCCGTGCCAAGGTGACCCCTCACAACTTCCGCCGGCCTTCTTAGCTGGTGTTACAGCACCTCAATACGGGATGCCGATCACAGGCACCCCAATCGGTCTGCCAGGCCCACCACATATCCCGCTGGGTGTTCCGGCCGGCCTGCGGAAGCACACGATCACCAACCACACCAAGACGCACATCCCGGGCCCGACCCGCGAGCTCAAACTGCACGTGCAGCAGCAACCAGGCCTCAGCTATCCCAAGCCAGCCCACCGCGCCTACATCGCAGAGCGGGCCAGTGTGCCGCACATTCACTTGAAGCAACCGCACGAGGACAAGACGCACTGTGTCAACAACGGTGGCCCGGATCCTGATGCAGCCGGCCTCTGTCCGCCCGAGCCGGGAGACTATCTGGAGTGATGCTCGGCCAACAGACTTTCGTCAGCGAAACCACACGAACGATACGAAACAAACAAATACCAACAATTATGAATGCCTTCCGCATAACCGGCTGCATGACCGGCCCGCGAGCGCGAAGGGATTCATCGCGGAGAACGATTCAACACATCATCCGGACAGGGACCGTGCTACGGGTTGCGACCAGGGTGCTGGCGACCGCCGTTTTCGCCTTGGCAACTTCGATGGGCTTTGCCCGCGAGGCTGTCGAGCCGAATGCGGTGGATTCATTCGCCAGCGTCACACCACTGGGAGCGATTGGCGCCCTGCAGCGCCCGCGGCCCGGTTCCTGTCCGGATGATGTGCTCACAGGCTGGATTCAGCCGGTCGATATCCGAGGCCCTGCCGGTATGGAGATTGCGATCGAAACGGCCGAAGGCTGGTCGCCGTTGCGGCGGGCACCGTTGCGAATAGGGCTTGTCGTGGGGCGGGCCTATCGGCTGCGGATTGGCGGCATCGCGGGGCATGAGGGCAGAGAACTTTTTCCCTCAGTGCGGGTGCTGGCAAAACTGGCCGCACCGCCCGGCATGGCATGGCGTTTTCCCGTCGAGATTGTGATCGACGAAAGCGATCTAACGGCTGCTCTTGTCGGCTCGCATGTGCGGCGCATCGTCTATGCTTCTTGCGAATCAGACAGACCCGATGTGCTGGCATCAAACTGGTTTGATGTGCGGCCTGGCGACGACTGTCTGGATGTGGCCTCGACGCTTGGCGATCCTGTAGCGGAATTCATCGTGGGCAACCGCACGCCATCTCCGGGGAGCGTGCCATGATGGGCCTTCGCAAGTGTCGCGCACCCAACGGCCGAGCCATACGCTGGCTGCGGATCGCTGCGATCGCCGTCAGTTCGATTATTTTGGCATCCTGCCGGGCCGTCACAGTGCCACCCATTCCGTCGCTGGCAGTGCTCTTTGAGAGTTCGAGCGTGGACGCCCCTCTTTCCGACCACACAGTTGCGCAGTTGGACCCTGAGGTCCAGCCATCAGGACATGTTCACCCGTCAGAAGAGATTCAGGCAAGCATTCCAGATCAGCAAAGCAGGCAGCCAGACGGCCGCCAGATTCAGCAGGCAGGTCTCGAGGTCCCCTGCCCTCCCCTTCCCCGCCTGGCCAAACATCCGTGTCTAGGCGGCAGTTGCGGCTCAAGGCAGCAATGCGCACAAGTGCGTCAAAGCGGGGCCTGCGGCACTGTTGCTTGTTCGCCCGTGGCGTGTATCCCCGGAGCCGCAGTTCCGATGGTTGGCCCCTACGTTGTGTGCGACGGTGGCGACGCGTACGCCCCTGCTCGGCCGGCAGGACGCTTTGGTATCCAAAATGTGACTGCCGGAGACACCGTCGCACGGTATCGGCCGGTTTCTGTCGGCTCCACAGAGAGCGATCCGGACGAGAGACAACACGCGGACGAGCATGACGCAGAGGGAGTCTGCCTCACCGTTTCCAATTGTGCCTGCGTGTATGCGCCGCGTTTTGCGTCTGTGCGGGAAGTCAGCCGTCCGTCGGAAGAGGCGTCGCCGATCGGACCCAAGGGGCTCACCCTGGATACGTTGGCCGGGGCTCAGGTGAAGAGGCAGCCAGTGTGGGGCAGCACACAACGCATCGCCCTTGTTGCCGCCCGTCGGGCTGAACCCAGTCTGGCAGTCGAGGAACGTATGCCTGCGTTGGCCGTCGATCAAAATAACGTACCCTCCGAATCCGACGGGGTTGAGGGCCCGGCAGCTCGCGTGGCAGACGATCAGCCGATGGTGGCAGAGCGGGTCGATCGGCCACGCATCCACGTTGGATTCGATGTGCCGTTTGCATGGACGTGCGTTACCGGTGCCCAGGTCATGGTGATGGGGCAGGCTGCAGAGGTCATCGCGGCCGACCGGGGCACCGCCACGCTTCGGCTGGAGGAGCCGGGCCGCTGCGAACTCACGCTCTGTAAGCGGGCAGGCAGCGACACGGCGAGAGTTGGCGAGGAGCTCGACTTCACGATTTTCCTGCTCAACTCAGGCGACCGCCCGCTCCAAGACGTCGTGCTGGTCGATGCAATCCCCACACGCCTGCAACTCATACCAAAGAGCGTAGTCTCAAATCTGCCGGCGGATATTTCGACCGCCACGGGCGACGACGGCTCTGTCGTGCTCACATGGCGGCTCCAGAAAACCCTCCAGCCTGGCGAGGGTGGGTTTGTGCGATTTCGCACAGTGGTCCACTGAGCCACAAAACACCCAACGCAACCCTGTGGAGCGTGCATAAGAGCTAGGCTTTGGCCGCGAAATCCACTCCCACAGGCTTTCACGGCCGGACGGTCTTGCGTGAGAATGCCTAGGCGATTCCGACTGGCTTGCCAGTGCCCAAAATTGGTTGGGCGCTGGCACGGATTCGGGGCAGATTCGGCTCAGATTCGTTCCACGTCTGGTTGGGTAGGGTCAGCGGTTGCCGAGCCAACCCTATCGCCGCTACTATCTTTGGAACTGATCTCTGGAAATAGAGATTGCACGTAGCTGGTTGCTTCCTAGCTCATGTACGTCATTCAACACGATCTTTTTAATCTTTTTATTCACCGCTCGATCCCGAGCTTTTTGTAAGGCATTTATTTATGCTCCGCACATCATGTTCAGCGAGTATTCGCTCGGCAAACGTTCTGTTCATTCCAACGTTAGCACGAGTATTGCTTCTGGCGATCGGGCTCATGCTTGTGCCCCATAGCCGTGCGATCGCTTTACAGCCGGCCGCCACGGAGCGTGCCGCCGAGAAAGCCCCTGTTGAGGGAGCGCAGTCCACTTCGTTGCCGAAAGTGCCGCCGCTGCCCAAGGGCACGCCGGAAGAATTAATGGCGTTTGTAGAAAAACTCAAACAGGTGAATCCGCGGCCATCCTCGCGAGAGGAGATGATGCGTTATCTGGGAGAAGTTGCAAAGGTCCAAGTGCAGGCCGCCGATCAGATCCTGTCTCAGATCAAGCCATCGGATGATCTGTACGACGATGCCGCCAAGCTCAAGCTGGAAAGCTTGATGATGCTCGGCAGAATGGGCGATGAAAAAGCAGCCGCCGACATGGCGACGTTTGCCCAAACGCTGATCAATAGCCCATCGCCAGAACTGGCCAAAGAGGCAAAGCGATTGGTGCTCGTGTCGGAAGCCCAGCAGATGTTCGCAACGGGCACATTGGATCGTGGCCCAGAATTGGTGCAAAAGACAGCCGCAATACTGGCAGCGGATCCCAACGATCCACAGTCGGCGGGCCTCGCCATGCAACTGGCAGGCGCGTTGGAACAGATGCCGGGCGGCGAATCCCTCGCCCAGGCCGCCTATAAGGCTTTTGGACCAATTCTGGCCACAAGCACCAACGAGCGTGTGCGTGCAATGGGCGATAGCTTTGCGGGCACGTTGCGACGGCTGTCGCTGCCAGGCCATCCAATGGAAATTACTGGCACACTTTTAAACGGCAAGCCTTTTGACCAGAAGTCGTTGGTCGGCAAAGTGGTGCTGATTGACTTCTGGGCGACGTGGTGCGGCCCGTGCGTAGCCGAGATTCCAAACGTGCTTCAGCAGTATGAAAAATACCACGACAAAGGGTTTGAGGTCATCGGCATCAGCCTCGATCAAGACCGCGAAGCACTTGAGAAGTTTGTCGCGGAACAGAAAGTCCCGTGGCCGATCCTCTTTGAGAAGCCGGAGGGAGATGGCTGGCAGCACCCTCTTTCGACGTTCTACGGCATTAGCGGCATCCCAACTGTGATTCTGATCGGTCGGGACGGCAATGTGATCACGCTCAACGCCCGAGGCGAAAAACTGGGCCAGCAGCTAGATCTCTTGTTTCAAAAGGCGGGTTGACGCGGTGCCACTGGGTATTTCGAAACGTGCCGCTGCGTTCGATTCCTCTGGGATTCGCAAGGTGTTCGACCTTGCGGCCACGCTCAAAGATCCGATTAACCTTGCAATCGGCCAACCCGACTTTGCAATGCCGCCAGGGGCCCAAGAGGCTGCGAAGGCGGCCATTGACGCCGGCAAGAACGGCTACACGCCCACGCAGGGAATCGCACCCCTGAGAGATCGGCTGCAGGAGCAGGTGCGCCGCGAACTTGGCCAGCCCGACAGAAAGCTTTGCGTGACCAGCGGTTCCAGCGGGGCACTGGTGCTCGCGCTCATGTCGCTCATCGATCCGGGCGATGAAGTGATTCTCTTCGAGCCGGCATTTTTAATGTACCGGCCGCTGGTTGAGTTTCTGGGTGGTCGGTGTGTTGTGGTCGACACATCGCCGTCGTTTGAGATCGACGTCGATGCAGTTGCTGCTGCTCTCACTCCCGCATGCCGTGTGATCCTGCTCAATACGCCAGCCAATCCCAGTGGCGTGGTGGCCTCTGCTGAAACGGTCAGAGATTTGGCGCGATTGGCCGAACAGCGTGGAGTGACGCTCGTCAGCGATGAACTCTATCGCTCGTATTGCTACGATGCGCCATTTGCCTCCCCTGCTCAGTACAGCGATGCGGTGGTCGTGATCGATGGCTTTTCCAAGTCGCATGCTATGACGGGTTGGCGTGTGGGGTGGGTGCACGGCCCTGCAGCGATTGTGGATGCCTGCACGACACTGCAGCAATACACATTCGTGTGCGCGCCGCACGTGGGTCAGTGGGCGGCCCTGGCGGCGATCGACTGCTCGATGGACGTGCCTTTGGCCGAATGCAAGGCGAAGCGGGATCGGCTGATGGCAGGCCTGCGAGATCACTACTCATTCGTGCAGCCCGGCGGTGCGTTCTATCTTTACCCAAAGGCCCCCGGCGGGTCGGGCCGCAGCTTTGCTGCGAGGGCCGTGGAAGAAGAACAACTCCTGATTGTGCCGGGCACTGTATTCGGGCGGGCCGACACTCATTTTCGGATTGCATACACCGTCGACGAAGCGATGCTCGATCGGGGCATCCGAGCGCTCCAGCGGTTGGCTGCTCGAGAGCCCTCGCCGAGTTGACTCGTGCGTGTCGTGATGTCAGCCGATGTGGATTTAGGCACTTTTGGTTCGAGGTTCCCGACGCACAGCCACCGGCTCTGTTCCAGCAACGTTTCGCTCGTTGATGACATAGCTACTGCCGGCATTATCGGGGAGATCAAACATCACGTCGAGCATCACGTCTTCGATGATCGACCGGAGGCCGCGGGCCCCTGTTTCCTTTCCCATCGCTCGCCGAGCGATCGCGGAGAGCGCCTCTTCAGTGAATTCGAGTTGGCAGTTCTCCATTCCGAACAGTTTTTGATACTGCTTCACAAGCGCATTCTTTGGGTCTTGCAGCACCCTCACTAACGCGTTTTCGTCCAATGGCTTCAGCGACGAGATCACAGGCAATCGGCCGACCAGTTCTGGAATCAGTCCAAACTCTAGGATGTCATCTGAATCGACCTGCGGTAGGAGTTCCGCCAAGTCGGCATCGCCCTTGTAGCCGCTGGGCTGCCCAAAACCGATCGTACGTTTGCCGAGTCGTCGGGCGATGATCTTGTCGATGCCCACGAACGTGCCGCCGCAGATAAACAGGATGTTCGATGTGTCAATCTGGACGTACTGTTGCTCTGGATGCTTCCGGCCGCCCTGCGGCGGAACATTCGCCACAGTGCCCTCGAGCATCTTCAAGAGGGCCTGCTGCACGCCCTCGCCAGAAACGTCCCGGGTGATCGAGACATTTTGGCTTGTCTTGCCGATCTTATCGATTTCGTCGATGTAGAGCACGCCCCGCTGGGCCGCTTCGATATCGAAATCGGCGGCATTGAGGAGCTTCAGAAGCAGATTTTCCACGTCTTCGCCGACATAGCCTGCCTCGGTGAGCGTGGTGGCGTCGCCGATCGCAAATGGCACGTTCAGAATCCGAGCCAATGTCCGGGCGAGCAGCGTCTTGCCGCAGCCGGTTGGCCCGAGCAGCAGGATATTTGATTTTTCCACTTCGACATCGGAGATGTCGCTGCCAAGGGTGAGTCGCTTGTAGTGGCTGTGCACCGCAACGGCCAGCACGCGTTTGGCGTGTTCCTGTCCGATCACGTATTCGTCTAGATGCGCTACCAATTCACGTGGTGTCGGGATCGATGTAAAGAGTTCTTTGCTGGTTCCACGGCGACGCTTCTCTTGGTCGAGAATCGACTGGCACAACTCGATGCATTCGCCGCAGATGTAGACATCACCAGGGCCTTCCACAAGTGGCCCAACGTCTCGGTAGCTCTTTCGACAGAATGAACAGAAGGCGTTTTTTTTGGTGGTGCCGCCAGCGCCGCGGCGCCCGAGGTTGGTAACGTCTTTCCCAGATGGCATGTCTTCAGTTCCTCTTGAGGTTTTACGAGCGGTGAGGGGGCGGCCCTGTGATTTATAAAAAAGCGTCGTTCAACAAATAGTGTGATCTCAGACAGGTGCGTTCTGCCCCGCGTTGGCCGCGGGCGTTGTGCCTGACTGCAGATGCGGATTCACAAGTGTTCTTATTTTTCGGTATTCTTCCTCGCTGAGGACACCCTTGTCTCGCAGATTTTTATAGGTAGCCAGTGAGCTTTCCCAATCGCCACGATCCGAACTTGGGCGGCCCCACAAGGTTCGGCCAAAATACCATGATCTTATTATGACAATCGCACCGATGCCTGCCCCAACAAAGAGGACGAGCAACAGGGCACTGATAAAAAACGATTGCACGTGAAGCCGACCTCGTATGACAACGGTCGGAAACTCTTGTGACGCCTTCTACAACAACCACTTTCGCAGTATGGCAGTGGATGGCCGGCCAGGTCTAGAAAGAAACCCCCAGTTTTCCAAAGCCCCCCCAAACCGCCGAAAACCCGCAGGTTCGATGAACAAGTGGCTCAAAAAACTCTCCGGGTGACGGACTTTTCGGAATGTGCTGAAAAGACGCAATATTCCACATGCAATGGCCGATCTACACGACATGGTTCGTATGCGCACCCAGTCCGTCTACCCTCGTAACTCCTGCCGATGCGGCGTGGGGTCGTTGTGGTTGACTGCCTGGCGGGTCTGTCTGGTCTGTCTCGTCTGTCATGGATTCACCGCGGTGAGTCGGTCCACACCCGCCGCCGATAGCGAGCCGGCAGTACATCGCCTCCCGGAATTGATCCGCACCAAGCATCTTATTTTTTCGATTCCTTTCCGCTTGCCTGCCAAACCCTCTCCCGACTCCGCACCTCAGCGAGTGACGCTGAGCGTGTCCAAGGATCAGGGCGGCACTTGGGAGCAGGCCAGCGATGCATCGCCCTCTGCTGGCTCCTTTACATACCGCGCTACCGCCGACGGCGAATACTGGTTTCGTCTGCGGTCAGTGGATGCCAAGGGTCGAACTCGCGGCGGCGAGGGGCCGGACATGCGGGTGTTAGTGGATGCTGCAGGCCCGCACATTGCGGCTCGTGTCTGGAAGGGTACAGATGGGGAGATCGTTTGTCGCTACGCAGCGATTGACGATTCGGTGCGGCTGGATTCACTCACGTTTGAATACCGCGGCAAGGGCGACACAAGCTGGAAGAAGATTGCGGCGGTAGGCATTTTAGCGCGTGAATCGCCAGCACACATGGTGGGCGAAGAGATATGGTGGGCAGGTGAAAAAGTCGAGGAAATGACCGTCCGTATTGCCATCTCCGATTCCGCTGGTAACAAGACCACGCGGAATTTTCTGCTGGAGCCCACCGACCCAGGAATTGATCAGGCGGCCCTTTCGAAGGAGTTAGGGGCGATGCCGCTTCCAACCCAAGAAATACCGATGCACGGCCAAGCCCCTGGAGTGCCGGCTTCTGCCCAAACTTCTGGTTTACTCGCGCGTCAGACCGCTGCTCCGGGCATTGCCGCGACGCCGGGTAGTTGGGCGGCGGAGTCGGCCACGGCGTGGTCGTCTGAAGCGTCAAGCGGCACGAGCACACTTGCGCCGCAGAGCGTGCTTGTCAAACGAGTTGGCTCGGGCGACTTGTCGGGCTTTGAGCCTCAGATTGCGGCTCAAGATCCCAAGCGGTCAGACATTCTCGCGGGCAATGGACTTCAATTGCCAGCGGGAGTAGCCGCACAGAATCCCGAAGCAGACACCGCCTCGGCCCCTGCGTTTGCCTCGGGAATCGGTCCTCGTTCAGGCGGTCAGTCGCTGGAATACAGAGGCAAGGCATTGCAATTAGTCAGGTCGCGGCGTTTCGCATGGGACTATGAATTTCAATCAGATCGCCCGGATACAGACCCAATCCGCGTGGAGCTCTGGAGCACTCGCGATGGCGGCGTTACCTGGCAGTGCAGTGCTGTCGATGACGATGACAAAAGCCCGATCAACATCGCGCTGCCGTCTTCGGGCCTCTACGGATTCCGATTGGAAGTTGTGCCCGACATTCCAGACCCAGAAGGCGGGCCACGGTCCGGCGACATGCCGGATAGCTGGGTGGGTATCGATGACGAACCCCCGCAGGTCGAGTTGATCGAAGTGACTCGTACCAAGACGGGTGAACCGGGCGGCATTTTGCTGCGATACACATCGCACGACCAATTGCTTGTGCCCCGCAGCGGCCGCTTGCTCTACTCGCCCAACATGGACGGCCCGTGGGCGACGATTGCCGAATCAGTTGAAACGCAGGGAGAGTATCGATGGCAACCAGCCCGCAGCGTGCCGGCGAAAGTATTTGTGCGAGTTGAAGCCACCGACGCGGCTGGTAACGTGGGGAGTGCCACAAGTGGTGAAAAGGTCTCTCTTTCCACGTCGCGGGTCATCGGAAAGCTGGGTGGGGTTCGCAGCCTGCCGCCACTGGCCATCCCCGAGTAAGTGACGATTTCTCCTGTTCCCCGCGCATTCCGCAGAACGCGAAAGCATAGGAACGGCTTTGGAGAGTTGAGCTTGCACCCATCGCCGGTGTGGGCCAGCAGCCACCCGCTCAGGTTCTTTACGCGGGCTCTCTGTTGGACAAAACGGCATATCTCCCGCGTGATAGAATCCGGGTCGCAGTTTCGCATGCACTGCCGAAACAGATTCGGTGTTTCACAATCCGATCATGTTTCGCAACGACAGAGCACGAGGAGTATTTTCGAACGTGGCTGATCCGAAGACTGCCCTTGAAATCCTCAAACAATCGGACGTGTGGTCTCTCGGCACGCCGTCGCTCGTTGCGCTGGTTGGAGACGAACCATTTCTGACATTTCATATGCTCGCCCTCCTCCGGGAGCGGTTGTGCCCGGACGAGGCCGACCGATCCTGGGCGTGGCGAGAGTTTTCCGGTAGCGATGAACCTGATCCCCGCGATGTTTTTGACGAGGCCGCCACGGTGCCTCTCTTTGCCGGGGCTACTCGCGCGGCCATCGTGCGAAGTGCCGATGGATTCGTGTCCAGTGCCCGAGAGAAACTGGAGTTGCTCGCGAATTCCCCTCGTGGGCGGCGAGGTTTGGTGATCTTGGAGGTGAAAACATTTCCCTCGAATACGCGACTTGCCAAGGCTGTAGCGAAGCACGGTCTGGCGATCGATGCAACGATTCCACCCCGCTACGATTTGTGTAGCTGGGTGCGCCAGTGGGCGCACACACAACACGGCTGCACGCTCGCGGCTACCACGGCCGAGCGGCTCGTCGATCGATTGGCTGGCAACCTTGGCCAGATTGACCAGTCACTGGCTCGGCTGGCAGCGGCAATCCCTGCGGCTTCACGAGGTCAAGCGATTTCTCCAGAAGCAGTGGATGGCTTGGCTTGGAGTCAGCAGGAGCGCACGGCCTGGGGCATGATCGATCTGGCGACGGTTGGCGATGCGCGTTCAGCGGTATCGCACCTGTCGGCATTACTTGCATCGGGTGAAGATCCGATTGGTGTCAGCGCGCAGATGGCTTCGGTCCTGCGTCGGCTGGCCGTAGCGGCGAGGCTGCTTGCCCTACCGCCTGGCGATGGCCGGCCGGTAAGCGTTGATGCGGCGCTTCGCGAGGCGGGTGTGGGCGCATGGCCCAAGGCGTTGGCTCAGGCTCGCGAGGCCCTTGGACAGTTGGGCGCTCGACGGGCAAGGCAGCTGCCAATCTGGCTTTCAGAGCTGGATCGTTCGCTGAAGAGCGATGCCTCCCGTGGTCTGCGGGGACGTCTGGCCTTAGAGCGGCTGTTCTGCAAGATGTCGAAGCAGTCGGCTGTCGTTGTGCCGCCCGGCGGCACGTCAACTACGAGAGCATCAGGAGGCCATGCGTGAATTCGGAACTGCAGACAGACCCTCGAAACGTCTGGGAAAACCCACTCGCCACCCGCTATGCATCTGCTGAGATGACGCGGCTTTGGAGCGACAACCATCGGTACAAGCTCTGGCGGCAAACATGGCTGGTGCTGGCGGAAGCCGAAGCGGAGCTTGGGCTTCCGATCACGCCGGTTCAACTGGCTGAGTTACGGTCCCATCTGGAGCCGATCGACTTTGTCAAAGCGGCTGAATACGAGAAGACGATGCGGCACGATGTTTTTGCGCACTTGCACACGTTTGGGGATGCCTGTCCGCAGGCTCGCCCGATTCTACACCTTGGGGCGACGAGCGCTTTTGTCACGGATAACACCGACTTGATGCTGATGCGAGACTCACTCGACCTGATTGCTGATCGGTTGGCCACCGTGATCGAGCGATTGGCTGCAAAAGCCATGGAAACGCGAGACATCGTCTGCCTCGGCCTCACGCACCTGCAGCCAGCGCAGCCCACTACGATTGGTAAAAGAATCTGTCTTTGGATTCACGATCTACTCTTGGATCTCGAAGAGATTGTGCGCCGGCGCACGTCGTTGCGAGCCCGAGGCGTCAAGGGCACAACGGGTACGCAGGCGAGTTTTTTGGAGCTCTTTGCGGGCGACCATGCCAAAGTAAGGATGCTGGATGAGATGGTCTCGCGGCGGTTGGGTTTTTGTGCAGCGTACGACGTCACCGGCCAAACGTACACGCGGAAAGTGGATTCGCAGGTGGTCGCGGCGCTTGCGGGTATTTCGGAATCGACTCACAAGGCGGGGAACGACTTGCGGCTCAGCGCAGCTTCGGGTGAATTGGAAGAGCCGTTTGAGCAAGATCAGGTGGGCTCCTCCGCGATGCCTTACAAGCGGAATCCCATGCGGGCGGAACGCATGTGCGGCCTAGGGCGATTCGTGATGGGGCTATCTGTGACGGCTAGCCAGACAGCCGCGGTGCAGTGGTTTGAACGCACGCTAGATGATTCGGCGCCTCGCCGCCTTGTGTTACCGCAGGCATTTCTTGCAACCGACGCACAATTGGTGCTGTATACGAATATCGCTAGTGGGCTTGTGGTGCTGCCTGGGGCCATCACACGCAACCTTGAAAGCCAACTCCCCTTTCTGGCCAGCGAACGTATTTTAATGGCAGCTGCAAAAGCTGGTGGAGATCGCCAGACGTTACACGAGGCGATGAGGAAGCACAGTCATGCTGCCACGGCTGGTATGCGGGAGGGTAAATCGAACGATTTGGCCTTGCGATTGGCGGTCGACCCATTGTTTGCGGGGATCGATCTGGTGCAGGCGATGGATAGGCATGGCTTGGCCGGCCGAGCCTCGGCGCAGGTCCAAGAATTTATTGCCGGGCCAGTGGCAGGAGCGCTCGCCTCGCACCCAGGCCGTGCTGGTCATGCCACGCTGAGGGTGTAGGCAGCCAAGAGTCGCGTGGGCCGGGGCCGCCCCAATGTTCCTTCTGAGCGTTCGCCGATACCCTCACCACAAGCCCTTGGTGTGCTAGGGTGTCGCTCCCGCTATCCGAGAATCGCTCTAGACCCTGTCTTGATGACGCGACTTGCTTCGAGTACTTCGGCAGTGGGCGCAGATCCCCGCAATGATTAACCTGTGCGACTGCGCGCGAAAGTGATGCTGGCTGGCCACTGCGTCGCGGATTCTGGTGAGTTCATCGCTGGAAAATTCGATCAAGCTATGGCACGACGTGCAGTAGAGGTGGTCGTGCTGGGGATAGCCGTAATCGTGTTCGTAGATGGCTCTTCCACCGAGCACCATTTTTTTGAGCAAGCCAGCTTCAACCATTTCAGTCAGAGTGCGGTAAACAGTCGGCCGACTGGCCCTCGCTCCTTCCGGTGTGCTGCGGAGTTCAGCTAGCAATTGGTCGGCGTCGAAATGCTCGTGGTGGCTGGAGACATGTTCCACGATCATTTGTCGCTGTCTTGTGCTGCGTTTGCCGCGGGTTTGCAAAAACTCGGCAAACCGTTCTCGCGGTGTCATTGCCACGTTGACTTTATTCAGGGCAAAATCATCTGGCACAAAATTGTCTGACGTAAGAGCAGGTGCGGTTGCCATACAAGTATCCTAGGGGTTTGCAGCCACCCGTAAGTGTAGCGTTTCGCGCTCGTTGAGCGAGAAACGCCCAGCTCCACCGGACGGCAGCCGAGTTCCACGATGGCTTCGCCTCGGGCTTGCAAGATCCAACGCACGCAGGTGGCGTCATGCATCGTGCGCAAGAACGGTGGGCGGGCCTTAAAAAACGGAAACCGAGTGCCCATCCGGGATGTGTCTATCGCGGGCTTCGGGGCGGTAACAGTCTCGTCGCGGGGCACCAACGCTCGTAATCGTTCGTCCACCCATCGCCTACGACTCCTGTTCTGCCATGTCGCCGTTACGGCTATCCAAGAATTGCTCGAGCAGACCGCGCAACAAGTCTGCCGCCGCACGATGCGCCGACCAAGCTGGAAAAGGTCATGAACGACTTTTTCCACGGACAGCTCGCTTAGCCTAACCGCTCAAGCAATCGCTCCAGTGCAATGTCGAGCTTCTCTGCAGTTTCGTATGTCCCTTCAGCGATTGCCGTGCGGATTGATTGCACGCGGTCAAAGCGAATATCCGAAGCCGATTCAGCGGCCCGCACTGCGTCCACCGACAGGGTGACGGAATCCTGAACTTCAGTCACGCCTTGCCCAACGGCAGCCTGAGCCGCGCTGGTTGACTCAACACCCTTCACGCCAGCGAGAGCATGCGAAGCATGCGTTGATGTGACACCCAAGATTTGCATAATACGTCTCCTTGCAGACTTGTGTATTCCGAATTCGATCCCCACCACCCCGACATGCATCCAATACGCGAGTCGCCGTGTGGTGGTTCGTTTGTTTTTCGAAATCCTTTTGTGGCCTTTGCGTTCGGACTCCCGTTCGTCCAAACTATATTGTTGCTGTGCCGTTGCAACTTGGCGACACCACTTGTTTTGATTGGAGGTGTTAGCCGTATCGATTCCGCTCAGCCCATTTGTTGTCATCGACAGATCCAGATCGCTTTCTTGAATAAAAATTATACTTGCCTGTTTTATTCATTCTGCCGGCTTGGAGGCTACGCAGACTTCCCAGATTGCCGCCACTTCCCCGGCAGCCGTTGCACCGAGCGGGTCCAGGGCCTTGCGCTCTGTGCCGGCAGGCCGATTACATTGCAAACTCAGGCCTCCGGCGTTCGAGTTGATTTTGGAGACGCTCAACGATAGCGCTATGCATTTGACTGACCCGGCTTTCTGAGAGGTCGAGCGTAGCGCCGATCTCCTTCATCGTGAGTTCCTCGTAGTAGTAGAGGATGATGATCAGCCGCTCGTTGCGGTTGAGGCCTTTTGTGACAAGTCGCATGAGATCGGCCTTTTGGATGCGGCGAGTTGGGTCTTCTCCCTTCTTATCCTCGAGAATGTCGATCTCTCTCACGTCCTTTGAACTGTCTGTTTCACACCACTTTTTGTTCAGGCTCGTGAGACTTGCTGCCTTAGCTTCGACCAAGAGTTTCTCAAAATCGACTGGCGAAAGCTGCATGTGTGCGCCCACTTCCGCATCCGACGGGGTACGGCCCAGTTTGGCCTCGAGTGTTTTCAGAGCTTCATTCAGTTTGCTTGCCTTCGAGCGAACTAACCGCGGCACCCAATCCATTGTGCGGAGTTCGTCGAGCATCGCCCCGCGGATGCGAGGCACGCAGTAGGTTTCAAACTTCACGCCACGCGACATATCAAACGCATCGATCGCGTCCATCAGTCCAAAGGCACCAGCCGACGTGAGATCGTCGAGCTCAACCCCCTCGGGCAGTCGCGACCAGATCCGTTCACCGTTGTATTTCACGAGCGGCAAATAGATTTCGATGAGTCGATTTCGTAGGTCTTCGTTCGACTGGTCGAGCTTAAACTGCTTCCAGAGTTCTAGGACTTGTTCGGCAGATAGTTGGTTCACTACGGCATCCTCCATGAAAGGTCACGCGGTTGAGCCAATCGGCCAACGCCCTTGCGATGATCCGTGGCTCGCTTTTCATTTGACTCGCACCGTCATGGTGCGAGCCTTTTTCGCCAAACTGAACACGATCGTCCAGCCAGCAGCTTTTCCTTCAATCTTATTTCGGACGCCCCTACACCCTACCTCATTCCTCGATTTTCTGTCGATTGTCAGGCCGCGTGTGACGTCTGAATGTCTATCGCTCCTATTTTTACTCCGACGGTTGCAAAAACCTCAAGACTTGATTCGTCAACGACCTCTGCATCGGCAAGCACATGCAGTTCGGGCATCTGTCGGACAAGCGTTTCTCGCACGTTGCGCCGTACCGCGTCTGGCACCACGATGACGGCCGCCGCCCCTCGTTCCACCTGCGGCCGTACCGCTCGACGCAGTTCGGCCACGAGCTTTGAAAACCCTCGGGGATTAGTGGCCGGAGTGAGGAGTAATTCGAGTGCGCTGTCGGCCACATGCACCACCACGAGCCTGCCCTCCGGGTCGCGCACCCGACGGCAGATTGCCCTGGCCAGCGTGCGACGCACGCGCTCGGCGAGTTGCCAAGGTTCCACTGCTTCGGTGGCATGATCGGTCATGATTTCAATCACCTCCGATAGCGGTCGTATTGGCACGCCCTCCCGGAGAAGGCATTGAAGCGTGCGATGGATTCGCCCCAGCGATAGAATGCCTGGCACGGACTGCTCCACCAATGCAGGCTGGGTAATCCGAAGCGATTCGATGAGCCGCGCCACCGAATCGCGGGAGAGCAATTCTGCGGCCCGCCCTCGCACAGCCGCTTCCAGCGACCGGCCAACACAGTCGGTTTCATCGAGCAGAGTTGCTCCAAGGTGGCGGGCTGTCTGGGATTGTGCCTGGCTAATCCAAATCGCCCGACGTCGATTCAGTGGGTCGATCGCCTCGGTTCCTTCTATGCCGAGCGTCTCGCCGGCAGCGGGAATAGCCAAGAGACTTCCCAAGGGAATCTCTGGAGTGCAGACGACGTCTTGGGCAATTAAAATGCGATAGCTTCGCGGAGGCAGTGAAAGGTTGTCGCGAAACGTAACCGCAGGCACCACAATCCCGAGATCGCCGGCCACCTTTGTTCGCAACTCTCCGGAGCGTCGAGGGAGGGTCGCCGACGGGCCTGAGATGAGTCCTATAAGCCCATGGCCCACCTCGACAACAATGCGTTCCTCAGCCAGAACCTGATCCTGCAGCGAGCCGGTTGAAGTGATCGCCGCGGTTGTTCGCACAACGAGGCCGTCCTCGGCCGCTGGCTCAGGCTGTTGCTTTTGACGGTGGATCACGACCGCGGCAGTGAGGGTGATGGCAGCCATTGCGGCCAAGGGCAGGAAGGGAAGGTCGGTGAGTGACAACAGGGCTAGAAACACGCCTGTGATTGCCAACACGTGAGGGCGAGACGTGAATTGACGTCCCAATTCTCGTGAGAGATCCACCGCCTGACTGGATCGCGAGATGAGCAGGCCGGTGGCCACCGATACAAAAAGGGCAGGCACCGCGCTGGTGAGCCCATCCCCAATCGTGAGTCGAGAATAGACTTCAAAAGCTTTTGGCACGGACATTGAATGCTGGACAACACCGATGGCCAGCCCCCCAAAAATATTAACCAGAGTGATGATGATGCTCGCCACCGCTTCTCCGCGGACAAACCGGCTGGCCCCATCCATGCTGGCGAAAAAGTCGGCTTGTCGCTGGAGATCGAGTCGCAAGAGGCGCGCCTGATCGCGGCTGATTGTCCCTGCCTGCACATCTGAATCGATGGCCATCTGCCGGCCGGGCAGGCCATCCAGAGCAAATCGCGCGGCCACCTCGCTGGTACGAGTGGCACCAGCAGTGATCACAATGCATTGGATCACCGCGATGATCGCAAAAATCACCGCGCCGACTACAAGATTATTGGCCGAGACAAACTCACCGAAAGCCTGAACCACCTGCCCTGCGGCCCCCGCGCCATCAATGGCTGCTCGAGAGAGAATCAGGCGTGTGGTGGCAATGTTGAGCACCAGACGCACCAGCGTTGAGCCGAGGAGAAACGTTGGAAATACACTCATCTCCAGTGGAGTGCGGGCAGCCAGAGCCCCCAGTAACGCCAACACCGACACCGTCAGGTTCGCGGCCAATAAAAGGTCCACAATGAAAGGCGGCACAGGCGCCAGTACGACCAACACAGAGAGCAGAATCACCGATGGGATCACGTAGTCGAGCACGTGCGCCGGGGTGGCACGGGGTGCAATCGCGGTGGTTCCAAAGGACGGTGGCATGGCGACTTGTGCAGGTTATAAACGGACTGAAAGAACACTTTCAGAAGGCTGGACTGCCACAATGAAGGCTCTGTTTGCGAGAAAACCGTGTGTCAGGGGGGGGACGATAGCGGAGAATTTTCCTGCCGTCCAGACCGCTCGCGGCTGCTTTGAATCGCTATAATCCTGCGGTCAAACGTCACAGAATGACCCACGCTTTTATTTGTTTGCCACTGCCATGCACGCCGCGTGCGTCCATGCGGCTTCTTCAACACGGAATGAATCTATGCGTTTTCACCGGTTTGGACTCGCCTTCGACTATCCGGAAAACTGGGTGGTCGACACAGATGATTCGGGTGGCAGCCATTCTGCTGTGACTGTGTATTCGCCAGGAGGGGCGTTCTGGTCGGTGAGCGCCCACGCGCCGGGAGGCGAACCGGCCATACTGGCTACCGCCGTTGTCCAGCAGATGCGGGATGAATACAGGGATCTCGACAGCGAACCCGCGGTGGATACTTTTGCCGGCCACATGCTACGGGGCTTTGATCTCAACTTCTACTGCCTCGACCTCACCAATACAGCACAGGTCCGGACGCTGGCCACTCCCTCGGCAATCTATTTGGTCTGCTGCCAGGCAGAAGACCGCGAGTGGGAGCAGATTTACCCTGTGTTCGAGGCCATGAAGACCAGTTTCATCGCCTCGCTAGCCTGCACCGATACAGACCTAGCATCGGACGACGTCCACGAGGCTTATGCCAGAAAAAAGCGTTTATAAAGGGCAGCCAGTGGCCAGCCACAACGCGCAGTCGAAACGGGTCGCGGAAAACGGCAATGCCCTATTGTGGGTCGTCGTGTCGCCCCACTGGGGCGACTGACTGCAACTAAGATCCGCGATACCGTTCAAACTTCAACGGTAGTGAGAGAGTGCACATTGCGTGCCAGAGTAGGAGACCCCCGGAAAACGTCTGCTTCTAACGGCTGGGAGGCTTGAGATGCCCACGGGCGTCGTGTGCCGGCATTTTTTTCAAAACCCACCTCTGGGAGCCAGCGTGTGGCTTTGGCTCGTTTGAATTTTTTGCCATGTGCAGTACGAATGAGACCCCGCGACAACAATCGCTGGCTTGAGCTACACTCCGCGACTCCGTGGTCTCTTATGCTACGGCCTTTCAGTCCCGAATGAGCCCCTCTCCAGAAAGCCTTCCATTGGATTCCACGAGCCAGATTCAATTGATTCATTGGCTCAGCTTTGCTGTGTTTGTGACCGTGATGCTCACGCTTGACTTGACTGTTTTTCACAAGCAATCCCACGAGCCCTCGCTGCGAGAAAGTGCTTTCTGGACCTGTTTTTGGTCCGCGTTGGCCTTGTCGTTCAACGGCTTGGTTTGGTGGTGGTTGGGCAGCAAGGCTGCGATCGAGTTTCTGACCGGTTATCTGGTTGAGTGGTCGCTGTCCATGGACAACGTGTTTGTCTTTGCGGTTGTCTTCGGCTACTTCAAGGTGCCGCTCAAATACCAATACAGAGTGCTCTTCTGGGGGATTCTTGGGGCTGTCCTGATGCGGCTCACGTTTGTGATTGTGGGAGCCGAGTTGATCGAACGGTTCAAGTGGCTTTTCTGGCTGTTCGGGGCCTTCCTGATCTACACAGGGATCAAGTTGGCTTTTGGCGACGAGGAGGTGCATCCCGAAGACAATTTCTTGCTCAAGCTTGTGCGTCGGGTGATCCCCGTCACGACCCAGCAGACCGGGGATCGATTCTTCGTTCGCGAGGGGGGAAAACTTCTGGCGACGCCGCTGTTTCTCGTGCTGCTTGTGGTGGAAAGCACCGACGTGCTCTTTGCCGTCGACAGCGTGCCAGCGATCTTTGGTGTGGTGACTCAAGATGCCCCGTACTTCCGGTTCATTGTCTTTACCTCAAACGTGTTCGCGATTCTCGGCCTTCGAGCCCTCTATTTCCTACTGGCGGGGGTGATGGATCTCTTTCGATTTCTCAACTATGGCCTTTCGGCTGTGCTTGTCTTTGTAGGGAGCAAGATGATGGCCGAGGCGGCTCGACACAACCAATGGATGGCTGGCTATGGGGGCTGGGACCACCATGCCACGGGGCACCTCGTTCCGCCATGGCTGTCGCTTGTAATCGTTGTGGGGCTGATCGGCGCGAGCGTGGCTGCCTCAATCCTGTTGCCCGCTAAGCACACAAAAGAGCATTGACTCATACTTTTGAGCTATTCATCCTCGCGAAACTCGGCAGAGAAAAGCCACCGTTAGAAGACACCTAAAAACGTGGCCTCAGTGCTTTGCCATCATGCAGGCGTAGATCTCTTCATGACCTGCTGCCATCGTATCGAGCGTGTGATACAAGCGAGCGTGGGCGTGGCCGTTGCGGCCCAGTGTTGCGGCGAGGTGGGGATCATCCATCAGCGATTTGATTGCGCGGGCCAGATCGACCGGATCGCCGGGAGCATGAAGCAGTCCCGTAGGGCTGTGTGTGGCGATCGATTCTGGAAATGCGCCGGCCGCTGGCGCTACCACAGGCACGCCAGCGCAGAAAGCCTCAAGCACCGGAATGCCCTTGGCTTCTGGGTGTGTTGTTGGCATCGCGAAGACATCGATGGATTCAAGCAATCTGAGTTTCGCAGGACGGTCGATCTGCCCGAGCCAATGAAACCGCTCAGATACTCCTAGCGTGGCCGCCGTGGTGCGACACTGTTCCAGATAGCCTTGTTCAGTCGCGATGGTCGCGCCGGCAGCCCGTAATTCTAGGTTGTCGTGCGGTGCTAAGATCGCCAGCGCCCGGACGAGTTGTTCCAGCCCTTTTTCGGGGCAGAGTCTGGCCAGGGATCCGATCACGAACTTTCCGCCCCTGGCTCGTCGCCGCTCGATCAGATCTGGCGGCGTGAGTGGAAACCCAGCCAGATCGACCCCATGAGGCACGACCGATATTTTTGCGGGCGGCACGTCGAGATAGTCGGCCATGAAGTCGGCGAAGGAATGATTGAGCGCCACAAAGCGATCGACGTCGCTGGCCCGTTGACGCAGCAGCATTCTGATCGCAGAGTAATGCGGTTCGGGGATCTGTTCGATAAAAATATCCTCGCCCGACAGGCTGCAAATAATCTTTGCGCCACTGGCTTGCCGCACCCGATTTGCCAGGCCGATGAGGAGCACGTTGGAGAGATGCACGATATCCGGCTGTGCGTTACGGGCGAGCCAGTCCGAGAGCTTGGCCACTTCCTTGCGCTGGTGCCCCTCTTCCCCCTTGAGAGTGGAGACGGTGAGGGATCCCAGATCGGCTGGCCGCACCGAGCCGGTGTGGCTGGAGAGCCATTCGAGGAGGCGACGAGAGTCAAGAAACCGATCGACACACCACGGCGTATAGCGAAACAGCGGGACGTGCTCCTGAAGCCAGACATTCACGCCACCGAAAATAATTTTTTTTTCGGAGACATTTTCTTCATCGGTCATTGTGGGCACATAGGCCGGCACAAGGATCGCATCGCGGCCCCTCGCTTGGAGTGCCCGCACGAGGGCGTTGTCGTGGAGGCATGATCCGCACAGCCGCCCCCCTGCCCCGGCCGTGATATGAACGATTCGCATGAGTCGTCTCGCTGGGCTTTATGCCCTGCCCACGCGGCCCTCCAGATGCATCAGCACCAGGGCCAGATCGGCCGGAGTCACGCCGCTCACTCGGCCAGCTTGCGCAAATGTCTGCGGTTGCACTCGCTGCAGTTTCTCGCGAGCCTCGGCCCGCAGGTGCCGTACTGCGGCGTAATCAAGACCGGCAGGAATCACGCGGCCACCCTGCTGCCGCCGTCGCTGAATCTGTTCTCGCTCCATCGAGAGATACCCGGCATAGCGAATGTCGCTGACGATTTGCACTACCGACTCTCGTGATACTTCGGCCAGTGACGGCATCGCTGCCACGCACTGCTCCCAGGAAGAGTCGGGCCGCTTGAGTAGGTCTTCCAGCAGCACTCCGTCGACTCGCTTCCTGCCGAGCATTTCGAACGCGCAGGTGATCTCGCGGGTTTTTATCTCGAAGCGACGGATCCTTTCGTCGTTGGCCAGTCCCAGCCGGATCGCTGTGGGCGTGAGCCTGCGATCGGCGTTGTCGTGTCGTAGGGAGAGCCTGTGCTCGGCGCGACTGGTGAACATGCGGTAGGGCTCGTCGACACCGCGCGTTACGAGATCGTCGATCAGCACACCGATGTATGATTCGTCGCGCTGGAGAACCAGCGGCTCGCGACGGGCTGATTGCTGGGCAGCGTTCACTCCGGCAACAATGCCTTGGGCAGCGGCTTCTTCGTAGCCGGTGGTACCATTGATCTGGCCGGCAAAGAACAGCCCTCGCACCCGCTTGCTCTCGAGTGACGTGGTGAGTTGATCGGGGGGCGCGTAGTCGTATTCGACGGCATAGCCGTACCGCATGATCTGCGCCTTGGCGAGCCCAGGCACCATACGAATCATTTGATCTTGCACGTCGCGAGGCAAGCTCGTGGAAATGCCGTTGACGTAAATCTCATGTGTCTGGCGGCCCTCTGGCTCCAGAAAAAGCTGATGGCTTTCTCGGTCAGCAAACCGCACGACCTTGTCTTCAATGCTCGGGCAGTATCGGGGTCCGCGCGACTCGATCTGGCCTGTGTACATTGGCGCACGGTGGAGATTCGCTCGGATAAGATCGTGGATCTCAGGCGTTGTGCGAGTGATCCAGCAGGCGAGTTGTTGGCAGTCAATCCGGTCGGTCAAAAAAGAAAACGGTTGCGGTTCGGTGTCGCCAGCCTGTACGTCGAGCTTGGAAAAATCGATCGATTTGGCCGAGAGCCGGCAGGGAGTGCCGGTCTTGAACCGCTCAAGCCGAATGCCCATCTGCTCCAGTGACCGGCTCACGCCCGAAGTGGTTCCCTCTCCTGCTCTGCCACCGGGCGTTTGGGATTCGCCGGTGTGCATAACTGCTTGGAGAAACGTACCGGTCGTGAGTACGACTGTTTCGGCCCGGTACTCGGCACCGCCTCGTACTCGCACGCCGAGCACTCGCCACGCCGGTTCGGTGTGTTCAGACGACACCGTTGCGTGCAGACGCCGATTTTCAAAAAGCAGATCCTCGACTGTTTCCTGACGAAGATCGAGGCCATCGGTCTCCTCGATGAGTCGCTTCACTTCCATCTGGTAGTGCTTCTTGTCGGCCTGCGCTCTCGGTCCGTGCATCGCTGGCCCCTTTGAGCGGTTGAGCACGCGAAACTGGATTCCGGTAGCATCGATTGCGCGGCCCATCACGCCGCCCAAAGCATCCACTTCGCGAACCAACTGTGCCTTCCCCACGCCGCCAATCGCCGGATTGCAACTCATCTGTCCGACAGTGTCACAATTCGCTGTCAGCAGTGCCGTCTTCGCCCCGAGACGCGCTGCCGCCGAGGCCGCCTCCACCCCGGAGTGTCCGGCCCCAATCACGATCACATCGTAGGTATACACACAGTTCATAGTGGTTCAGATTCTACCATAGGCAGTGGGACGATCACTGCGGCACAAGCGACCTCCCTCTCCAACTGGTATGAAAGCCGAGCAGACGGCAGGCGAAAGCAAACCACTGGATTCCTAGGAAAAGGAGGATTCCTAGCGGGTGCATCAGACTGCTTAGAACACTTTGGTTGAACCTGGCAGCTTCGAGTAATCGGGGCAGAAAAACGCAGGCTACCGCAACGTAAGCCATCGGAATGGCCCACGTTGGCCAGTGGTGCCACCCCGTTGCAATTCCGACCGCAACGAGCACCACAGGAAGTACTTGGCCTCCAGCCAAGAGCACCGTGAACGGCACAATTGTGCGAGGGCTCCCAACGCCCTCGGTGGCGTTTTTGGAGAGGCCATGAAGCACATCGAAGCTACGGGTATACATCCGGCAGCGGGCGATATCCGATGCGTCAAACACGTCTGTTGTGAGGCCGACGCGGCGGTACGCACGCGGCAGTTTGATTCCGTCGTGGAGCGACGAGCGTATGGCGGCATGGCCGCCGGCTTTGAGATACGCATGGCGATACGTAAGAAATAGTTGTCCACAACCGGCCGCGAGGGCCGGCGAGTTATCGCTGCGGCTGATCCCCAGCGGCAAATAGCCAAGCAACAGGAAATGGATGAGCGGCAGCAGCAACCATTCTAAAAATGAGCCAGTGAGCTGAAGTGGAAATCCACTGGCCAGTGATCTACCCGACTGGTCTAGAAACGCGACACTGCGGGCAAGCGCATCGGGTTCCAACGACACATCTGCATCGAGGAACACAAAGAGGTCGTGTCTGGCTGCCTCAGCCAACTGGGCACACGCATATTGCTTGCCGCACCAACCGGCCTCGAGCGGGCGGCCCCGCACCAGACGCACTCGTGTGTCGCTCTTGGATAATTCCTCGACGATCGAGGCTGTCGCATCGCGACTCCCGTCGTCGAGCACGACGAGTTCGAGGTCGACTCCGCGACTGGCCAGCACGGCGGTGGCCATCCGTTGGATCCCCGCGGCTTCGTCGCGGGCTGGAACGAGAACAGACAGAGTCCGCACGGTTGTGCCTGCGGGTTGTGGTGCGCGGCGAAATACCAACAGGTTGGCGAGCGTGAGGCATGCTGGAAGGGAGGCCAATGCCAGCGACAGCGATGCGAGCAATCCAAGGGCCAGCGGGCTCATTGAGACGCCTCGTTGTGTGCGACTCGTGGGCTCGCTCTCTTGTCGTCCCAATTTCCATGGGCAGCATCAAATGTCCGCCCCCGGCACCACGCGGCTATGCGACGGATCCAATCGTAGATGCCACCTACGCCCACGCGGCCAGACACAATCGTTCGGAAAGCGGCTGGGTCTCGCCGCTGCGATGCCTCTGCAAGCCGATCTTGAGTGGCTTCAAGGGCTTGGGCGAGCAAGCGGTTCCACTCAGCCGCACTGCGATTGGGCGCATCTGCAAGACGCATCGCGGGGCCAAATGCGGCCAGAGCCTCGGGAAAACGTTCCGTCCAGAATGGATATTCCACCGCCAGCGGCACGATGAGGCCGCGGGAGGCCCCTTCGGCGGCGTGCCCAACTCCCGGACGGATCCCCACGGGACGCTGCCTCGGATCCACGAACTCGCCTTGGGAGGTAATCCAGAAGATCACGTCGCTGCGATGGAGTGCCGCGCGGGCCATCCGCAAAAAGCGTGCAGAGCCTCTCCACGTGCCTTGATCGATGCCCAGAAATCCGATCCGCTCCATAAAACGATAGTGACCGAGCGCACGAGCATCGATTGGGCCGTAGCTGAGACGGCCAGGGTAGAGCTTGGCGGCAAGCGTGAGGAAGACCAGCGGATCCCACCAACTCGGGTGGTTGGTGTAGAGAATGACCGGTTCACTCCCAATATCGGGGTGATCGTTTGCAGCTTGTGTGCGCAGGCCATTCGAGGATGGATTCGAAGGTTCCAGTGCCCCGAGCAATCGCACTGCATGGAAATGCCGCCGGAGATACCGCTGCACATAGAACAGAAACCAACCGTTCAAAAATACTGAGAACGGTGGCAGTCGTTGCCGGGACGAATCAGTGTGCATGCCCTCTCGAGGATGAATAACGTTCTGCGTGCCCATGCGTGTCGATCGTTTGGGTCGGCATTGTGCCGGCTGTTGGCCTCGGGTGGCGTACGCTAGACGGCGCACGCAGTCGGCCGCGGGGCGTCAGACTTTTCAACGAGCTTATCTTCATCGACACAGTCTGCAGCGATCCATCCCGACATCAGCACCATCGGCATACCCGGCCCTGGATGCGAGGAACCACCCGCCATATAGAGGCCCTCGATATCGGGGGAACGGTTCGCAGGCTTAAACGCGCCTAGGAATCTGCCGTGACTGGCTAAGCCATAGATGGCGCCGTCGAGCACGTGGTAGCGGTCGTGGATGTCCTGTGGAGTCAGCGACTTTTCAAACACGATGTGCCGTTCAAGATTTTTGAGACCGGCTGTTTGTTCTAGTTTTTCAATGATCCTCCGGCGGTAGGCGGGGAACATTTTTGACCAATCGTGGTGGGGACGCAGGTAGGGTGTGTGCACCAAAACATAGAGTGACTCGCCGCCGGCAGGTGCAACGTCCGGTTCGGTAACCGCCGGGGCACAGACGTAACAGGTGGGGTCGGGGGCCGGCTCACCGCGATGGTAGATTGCCTCAAACTCTTCGTGCGGGTCCGCCGAAAAAACAAAGTTGTGGTGGATGAGTTGCTCGAAGCGGGTGTCGAGGCCGAGATAAAGGACCACGCCCGAGCAGGCTGGTTCGTATGTTCGGCGATTGAGAAAACGCTCCTGCGGCAGCCCCTCAACGAGTTCGCGATGGGTGCGAACACTATCGGAATTACTGATGACAGCGGCGGCGTGGATGGTTTCTCCCTGCTCTGTTTCTACGCCGCGTACCGCCCCGTTTTCTACGATGATCCGTCGCACTCCTGTGCCTGTGCGGATGTCCACGCCAAGGTCTCCAGCGAGGTTCGCGAGGGCCCGCGGCACTGCGCCGGTGCCGCCACGCGGATACCACACGCCATCGTGTGCCTGCATGTGGGCGATGCCGCAGAGCACAGCTGGCGAAGCATCTGGGGCGCTGCCGACATATTGCGTGAAATGATCGAGCATCTGCGCGGCGCGAGCATCCTTCACAAAAGATCGCACGGTGCCCGCAACACTGTGGCCAGGCCGCATGCCGATCACTTCCTTGATCAGCGAGAGCGAGAGGCCGCGGCGAGGGTTGAACATGTCCTTCATGCCACCCACAGAACGCCAAAAGAAAAAGTCGTTCGAGAGTTTGTGCAAACGCTCTGCAAGCGACATAAATCTGGCGTAGCCATCGCCAGAACCTGTGCCGGGAGCGTATGTGTCGAGCGCGGCGCGCATCTGTTCGACGTCAGAAATCAGGTCGAGAGTCGAACCATCGCAAAAGAAACTCCGCCACTGAGGATCGAGCGGCACGAGGTCCAGAACGCTTTCGAGTTCTCGACCGGCCTCTGCAAAAATCCGCTTGAGCACTCTTGGGATGGTGAGAATCGTCGGTCCCATGTCAAATCGAAAACCCTGCTCTTCCAAGACGGCTGCCTTCCCGCCGACCCACGCATTTTTCTCGCAGAGCGTTACGGCATATCCACGGGCCGCAAGCGTGCAGGCCGAAGCCAAGCCACCGAGGCCGCCGCCGATGACGGCCACACGGTTGCGTTCACGGGGGGGTATCCGGGGCATGGCTTACTCGTATGGGCTCAGGTGAGTGTTGGAGTGGTGCTCGGGTGCCCGAGCGATAAGCCATGCGAGCCATGAGCGTCATGCGAGTCATGCGAGTCATGTCTGACCGCAGACGAGACGGATGCCGCAGACTCCTCGGCATAGATCGCAGCCGATTTTTTTCGGCTGGGAGCGTTGCTGGTGGCGACCACACCCAGATCCTGAAGCAGGAGTTGTGACGTAATTCGGGCCGACGAGTAGATCACAGGCAAACCGCTGCCGGGGTGGGTGCCGCCCCCAACCAAGTACATGCCTTCCAAATCTTCGAAGCGGTTGTGTGGCCGCATGTGCAGCATCTGCCCAAGATCGTGAGAGAGATTAAAGGTTGCGCCTCGGTAGATCTCGTAGTCGTCCTGCCAATGATCCGGAGTGATCATCCGTTCGTAGCGGATTCGCTTGCGCACGTCGGACACACCAATTTTATCGAGTTGATCCAGTGCGATTTCACGGAATCGCGGGGCTTCGCGGCGCCAGTCGACATTTGGATGGCGGTGCGTGACGGGTACAAGCAGATAGAGTGTACTGGCTCCTGCCGGTGCGAGCATTGGGTCGGTCACGCAGGCATTTTGAACGTAGAAGGAAGGGTCGCGGCCGAGCACATGCCGGGTTTCAATGTCGGCCAGATTCTCGCGGTAGTTTTCAGAAAGATAGATGGAGTGGTGGGGAATGGAATCGTACCGGCCATCGATGCCGAGATAGAGCATGAATGTCGAGCAGGAAAATCGTTTCGCAGCGATCTTTCGATCGCTCCATCGCCGCCGCAACCGATCTGGCACCAGTCGCGTCATGCTGCGGGCGAAGTCAGCGTTGATGACCGTAGCATCGGATTCGTATTCGTCTTGCGACGTGCGTACCGCTCGGATGCGTCGGCCTTCAAATCGCATCGACTCAACGTGCTCCTGATAGTGGATCTCCACACCCATCTCTTGGGCGATTCTGGCCATGGCAGTCGAGACCGCGCCACAGCCTCCAATTGGGTGGTATACGCCATGCTCGTATTCCAAGAACGACAAGATTGAAAACAGGCTCGGGCAGCGAAAGGGCGACATGCCCAAATATTTCGACTGAAATGTAAAGGCGAGGCGGATCCGTTCGTCGGAGAAGAATGTGCCGAGTTCCGAGTCGAGACTTTTCCAAGGCTTGAGCAGTGGCAATAGTTTGAGGAGATCGGGGTTTGCCAAATCCCGCCAACTCTCAAAGGGCTTTTCAAGAAACGGGGCAAATCTGGCAAACTTCTCGCGAGTGGCCTCCATAAACCGAGTGAAGGATCCACGGTCGGCTGGGGAGAGCCGGGAGACCTCGGCCTCCATGCGATCGATATCGGGGGTTGCCAACAGTTCGCCGCCGGCGCCGAATACCAGTCGGTACTGCGGGTCCAGTCGCACCATCTCCACTTCGTGCCGTAGGTCGTAGCCGCAGGTCGAAAAAATTTCTTCCAGCACTCGCGGGTAGAGAAAAAATGTGGGGCCCAGATCGAACCGAAAACCTTCGGGCGTGGAAATTGTGCTGGTGCGTCCTCCTGGCACGCCGAGCCGTTCGATCACGCGGACTCGGATCCCGGCATTCGCCAGAAGCATGGCACAGGCCAGCCCGCCTGGGCCAGCACCGATGATAGTGACCGTATGAGTCATCCGAACACTTCTGCCGACGGTGAAAAACAAAATGAGCTACCGACAAAACCGATACGATCCCATATTGAGACTGCGTAGTATAGAGGCCAGCGCCGGACGGACAAGAAACAAAGTCAGGCGTGCCAACACAAGCGTAGAGCTTGGTTTCAAATGGAGTTCAGTTTCGATTACCGTTCAATACCCGGGGTAGTAGTACGCCGAACGCACGGGACGGTAGGCCCCGAACAGGCCTCGTCGGTAGATCTGCGTTGGGGCGTAATAGGCTGTCACCGGGGCGGAAGAATAAACCGGCGTTGCATAGCTGGGCGCATAATAAGCAGGAGCCGGTGCGTAGTAGGCTGTAGTCGGAGCATAGTAGGCAGTGACCGGCGCATAGTAGGCCGTCATCGCAGTGGGCTGCGGAGGTGCGTAATAGGTTGTCACAGCGTTCGAACTCGATGGCACCATCGCTGCAATCGGCATGGGGGCGACTGGCATCGGCATGGCTTCCATCATGGGCGGCGAGAACGCCGTCACGGCTGCGTAATTCCCAGCGGGCGTGTAGTTGGCGACGTACGGGCCAGCGGCTGGAGCAAACATTGGCACCACTGGCCGGTAGACAACCGTTTGGGCATCTGCCACAGACATGCACCCGAATGCAGAAGCGATCCAAGCAACAACAGTGATGCACGAGGTGGCGCAAGAGAGGTTCGCGCCAGCGAGCTGCGCCTTTTGGAAACGGTTCAACTCATAGCCACAGAAGTGAAATGAGTGCGAAGTGTTCATGGGATTCCCGTGTGTTGAGGACTGTGTTGAGAACGGCCTTGCATCGAGCAGACCGATCCATGGAGAATACGTCCAACCGGCCCGTCCTGCAAACCGCCCGCAAAGTTCAACATTGCAGCGGTGAAGATGGGTAAAGCGTATCGGGCTGGGAGCCCTTTTCTCGGGTTGATTGCGTATTTTTTGAAGCAGACAGTTGGAAACCATGTCCATGCAGCAGACCCCCTCAGGCCACAAACAAGACACTCAAAACACTGAACAACAAGAGCAGAGACGCGATGCAAGGGCGGGCTCGGGATTCAATGCCCTTGTGGCACTCCGGGTGCTCACGGTTGTCAACGACAACGTTTTGCGATGGCTGGCGATCGGTCTCGGAAAGCAGGCAGTAACTGGCGGGCAGGTGGCGGTGGTGCTGACGGTTGGCACCGCAGGGTTTGTCCTGCCGTTTGTACTCCTGGCATGGCTGGCTGGCTATTTAGCCGACCGCTACCCTAAGCGATCGGTGATCATGTGGTGCAAATTCGCAGAGATCCTGATTGCGGCTGCGGCTGCCGCTGCCGTGGCATGGGGCGTGCGGTCGGGCGACTCGTTCATTGGCCTCCCCGCTGGACTCTGGCTGCTCTTGGGCACTGTGGTGGTGATCGGTTGTCAGGCTGCGCTGTTGGCACCGAGCGTCATTGGCACGATCCCGGAAATAGTGCCAGCCAACAAACTGTCGCACGCCAACGGAATTTTTGCGATGGCAACGCTTGCCGCGACGCTGGTGGGCATGGCCGGCGGCAACTGGCTAGCCGATTCCACGCCCGTGCCAGGCAGCGATAGCGTGGTGCGCTCGGCTGCCATGGTGGCTCACGCCGTGCCTGCCGCCGTTGCATTGATCGGGCTGGCTGTCGCTGGTTGGATCGCCGCATGGATGCTCGTGCCGCGAGTGGCTGCCGCCCCGACCATGCGGCCTCCATGGAATGCCATGGCTCGCACGGGAGCGGATCTGGCGGATCTTTTTCGCAGAAGGGAATTATCGGCAACCGCCGCTGGAATCGTTTTTTTCTGGGCTTTGGGCGCAGTGGCACAGCTCAACGTGGATCAGTTTGCGAGCGAAGGAGGCGCCACCTCGCAGAGCCAGATTGTGCCGCTCTTGCTTTCCTTGGTCCTCGGCATCGGCCTTGGCAGTGTCTGCGCCGGTAGGCTTTCGCCGCGAGGAGTGAACCGAGGGTTGGTGCCGATTGGTGCGATCGTGATGGCAGTGGCGTCAGTGTGCCTGGCGTACTCGCCGCAGCCGATCTTTTTACCGGACGGGTCCTATGGATTGGCTTGGTGGTTCGCGGCAGTTGCGTTGAGTCTCTTGGGCTTTGGCGCGGGCGTGTTTGATGTGCCGCTGGAGGCCTATTTTCAGGAGCAGAGCCCCGCGGCCCGACGCGGTTCGCTGCTGGCAGTCACAAACCTACTCACGTTTGCAGGCATCTTCGTCGCATCGCTGCTCTATGGCCTGCTCCGCAGCCCACTTGCCGCGGCAGTTCCTGGCGTGGAGGCCGCACCGCTCCTTTCAGCCCGCAGCATTTTTGGAATTTTTGGTGGGATGGCTTTTGCAGCCGCGGCCGTTGCCGTGTACGCGGCCCCCCGTGCATCGCTGCGTATGCTCGTGGCATCGCTGGTCGGCTTGCTCTACCGTTTTCGCGTGAAGCACGCTGATCTTATGCCCGCCACAGGGCCCGTTGTGGTGGTAGCCAATCATCTCTCTTGGTTGGACGGCTTCATTGTTGTGCTGGCTGGCCTGAGGCCGATTCGGCTGGTCGTCTACGCGCCGAACATTCAGGGCAAATTCATGCGGATGTTGGCTGACCAATGGAGGTTTATTCTCTTTGATCCCCGTCCAAAATCGATCGGCACAGCGATGAAGACGATTCAGTCGGGGCTGGCCAACGGCGATGCTGTGGGGATTTTTTCCGAGGGAGGCATTTCTCGCACCGGCCAGATTCTGGGTTTCAAACGCGGGCTGGAGTGGATTCTCCAGCGAGTCGAGTCGCCCATTGTACCGTTGCACATCGACGGCATGTGGGGGAGCCTGCTCTCGTTTTCGGAGGGGCGTTACTTTACAAAATGGCCTCGGGGATTACGTCGGCCGCTGACCCTCACGTTTGGTTCTCCTTTGCCCATAGGCACATCCGGTCACGCAGCCCGGCTGGCCATACAAGAACTCACGGCGGTGGCCGTACGCGAGCGTTTGCGTCAATCGCGTTCTGCTGACCGAGAACTCATGGCGTGGCTGCGTCGGTTTCGTAACGATGTCGTCGCGATCTGTGCCGATGGATCACGCCACACCGGAGCCGATGTGCTCAAGGGACTGGAGCGGGCCAACGCGAAGGCTCTTTTTCAAAACGGCAGCCACGCAGCGGCTCCCGGCGGTCTGTTGGCGGCCTGTTCGGCCCTGCTCGCGGGAGAGCCTTTGGACCTTGCAACCGGGCTGCGAGCGAGCACGCCAGAACTCTCGCGGCGGCACCGCACTCGGCAGCTGATTGCCATCGATAGCGCACGCTCTCAAGGCCTTGACTGGGCCGCACTGGCGGCTGGTGCGGAGGCTTTTGATGGGGCCTGTTTGGTGCGGCGGGACGACCGGTTGCTTACGTCGCTTGAGCCGGGCGACCCGCTCTTCGTCCAGTTGGGGCTCTACGGAGGGGCCTTGCTTGGGATCCGCGCCGTTGTGGCCGACCGCGCACGTTCCACGCAGTTGCTTGCCGAAGTGATCGCCAACGAGGGCATTACCATCTGGGTGGCACGAGCCGAGCAGGTGCGGGCCATGGCGTTCGAGCGGGTGCGGCCAGCGCAGACACTCCAAGCCGTGGTGATGCCGTTGGATGATTGTGCGCAGCTCAGTGGCACACAACAGGTAGCAAACGAGTTTCGCGAGGCCTTTGGCATTGAGCCCGTCGTGGCTTTTGCACCACGTGGCACAGGCGGGCTTGTGGCGATGAACACCCCACCTGCCCGTGCCGTTGCCGATCACGAGATCGTATTCAAACGCGACACAGTCGGGCGGGTGATCAATGGAGTCGTTGTCTGGCCTCAGGCATCAATGCGGGAGAAGCTCGGCCGGCCATCGCTTGCTTCGCGTGGGATTTTGGCGGAGGAGTCGGGCACGCTCGCGATCGGTGCAACCCTTGCCTTGCCCTTCGAGCAGTCGCAGGATGATTCTCCGGCCGCATGCCTTCTTGACACCGCTTTTGATGTCGATAAGGATGGTTTTCTCGTGCCAGCTTTGGAGCGTTGAGAAGCCCG
>QWQH01000011.1 GCA_003670915.1 Planctomycetota bacterium
ACATCGGCTGTTTCGATCCCTCGTGGAGTTCGCCGCCGCTTGGCTCTGGCCAGATAGGCAGCCCCAACGAGCACCACGAGCAAATGAACCGACACGATCTCAAACGGCAGCAGATACCCACTCCGCACAAGCGATGGCGATGTGCCGGCCGGGGGGTCATCGACTCGCACGCCCAGCATCGCCATGCCTAACGGGGTTGCCGATGGATTGGCCACCTGGCCCACTCCCGGCCGACGCCAGGCTTCAACCGAGAACGCCGCTTGGAGGAGCACGGCCAAGAGCGCAGCCCCCACGACTCCCGCCAACACTCGATCGTTTGTGGATGTCTTGATCGAAATGAAAGGAGCCTGGGCCGTGAGCATCACGCCGAAGACCAGCAACACAAGAGTGCCACCAACATAAATCATGAGTTGCATAGCTCCAATGAACTCAGCGCCAGCCAGAAAAAACAGTCCGGCAGTGGACCCCAGCGATAGCACAAGATAGAACGCCATGCGCACGATGTTGTCAGCCACGACGACAGCCACGGCAAACGCGCATGCCAACCCTGCAAACACAAGAAACAGGATCGAATGCCAGTTGATTGCTGCAAGCATCGTGGATGCAATCATGGCTGCACCTGCGCCAGTTTCTTCGACGGAACCACTGCTGCCGGAACGGTTGCGCCTCGCGGTGCTGCGCGCCCGCCAGGGCCTTCTAGCCAGCCTTCGCGAATCTCTCCCGCTGGCCGGGAGATGCCCCGCATCACACCTCCTGGCAAAGCCAATTGCCAAAACATCGCGCCTGCAAACATTGCCGCGGCGATCGGCGTGCAGTATTTCAGGCAGGTTGTCATCACTTGATCGATTCGGAGGCGCGGCAATGTCCATCGCACCCACATCATCACCAGCACGCCGAGCGTGGCTTTCCCCATGAGATTGAAACAGCCGATCAACCGCACAAAATAATTGGCCGTGTCGCCGGTACCCTCGCTGAGTCCAAGCAGTTCGGCGACTGGGATCGGGCCATTCCACCCCCCCATAAACAACAGTGCGGCCAACGCACTGACAAGAAACATCGAGCCGTATTCGGCCATGAAGAAAAAGCTCCATCGCAGTCCTGAGTATTCAGTGTGAAAGCCAGCCACCAACTCGCTCTCGGCCTCAGCCAGATCAAACGGCGCGCGATTCACGCTCGCCACAGCACACGTCACGTAGACCCAGAAAATGACAAATGTGAAGGGGTCGTGAAACAGATACCAATTGGTGACCCAGCCGGCCTGCTTTTCGGCGATCGTGACCAAGTCCATGCTGCCGGCCAACATCACAGGCACCACCACGCACATCCCCAACGGCACCTCATAGCTCACCACCTGCGCCGCTTCTCGCATAGCCCCAAATAGGGACCACTTCGAGGCCGATGCATACCCGGCTAATATCACACCAAAAACCTCCAACCCCAACACTGCGACGACGAAAAAAACGCCCACATTGAGCCGCTGTCCAACAAAGTCAAATGCAAACGGCAACGCGATAAAGGCGCAGAACGATGCGCAAAAACTGACATAGGGGGCCAACTGGAAGAGCATGCCATCCGCCCCCTCTGGCATGAGGTCCTCCTTGGCTAACAGTTTGATGCCGTCGGCTAGCGACTGCAGCCAGCCAAACCGACCGCCTGTGCGAGTGGGGCCGAGGCGGTCTTGGATGCGGGCGGCGATCTTTCGCTCGGCCCAAATGAATACGAGGGCTCCGCCAGCGATCACGTTGAGGATCAATGCAGCCGCCACGCCGGCGGTGATTCCCCACGCCAGCCACTCGGGCAGTCCAACTGTGTTGATGAGAAAATCAGCCATCCGTGAGAGGTCACACGCCGACAAAAAGAGGCTCAAATGCAGATTTCTCGGCCGGAAACCAACATCGTGAAATTTCGCACGAAGTGTGCGCTAACCCGGCCACAATCACAAGTGGCGGACCGGAAAAACGCGAAAATGAGTGGCTCGACCAGTGTGCATCTGTGTGCGGTTTCTGTTCGGTATCGGGCCTGACCTCGCGTGGACGACCCGCGTTTCCGTCACCCTCTCTGCATTCCTCGAACGCAGTCAGTCGATGTGGAGCGGTGTCGTCGCACACCAGAGGGGTTCGGCGAACGCTCAGGACCGTTGGCCCGCTGCGGCCCTAAGCGCACGGCTCAACGATCGATCTCGCCCATCACAACGTCGAGGCTGCCCACAATTGCGGGCACATCAGCAATCAGGCAACCGCGGCAGAGTTCGTGGAGCACCGATAGATTGGAGAACGAACTGGATCGGGCCCGCACACGCCATGGAATTGGTGAGCCGTCGCCTACCAGATAAAAACCCATCTGACCTTTCGGGCACTCGGTCTCTAGGTAGACGTCGCCGACGGGCAGCTTTTCCATCAGTTTGAGTGGTTCGCCCAGCGGTTCCTTGCAGGCCGAGTAGCGGTCAATCGCCTGACGCACAAGATCCATCGACTGAACAACTTCGAGCATGCGGACAAAAAACCGATGCCAGCAGTCGCCCAACACGGCATCCGGCGGCACGGCTGGGTAGCTGTGATCGCGAGGGTAGTGCCCGTTCTTCTGCACGGCCACCTCAAACGCATAGCCGTCATACATGGCCGTGTACATACTCTCGCCGTCGCGACGCAAGTCTTGATCCACGCCGCTGCCCCGCAGCACTGGACCCGAGCAACCGTAGTCGATCGCCATTTCGCGCGAGAGCACACCGACGCCGGCTGTTCGCTTGATAAAGATTGCATTGGTTGTCAGCAGGGCGTGGTATTCCTGAATGACTGGCTCAAACTGATCCAAAAATGTTTCGCACTTGGCCAACCAGCCTGGCGGGAGATCAGCCGTGGCACCGCCGACGGTGATGTAGCTGTAGGTAAGACGAGCCCCACACGCCTCTTCAAAGAGGTCGAGGATCTTTTCCCGTTCGCGAAAGGCGTAGAGAAACGGGCTGAATGTGCCTAGGTCGAGCCCATAGGCTCCCATGCCCACCAAGTGGCTGGAAATCCGGCCCAACTCCACAATCAGCACCCGCAGATGGCGGGCCCGTTCGCTCACCTCGTGCCGCATGAGCTTCTCGACGGCCAGAGACCAGCCTAAGTTCATGTTCATTGCAGCCAGATAATCCATCCGGTCGGTGTAGGGAATCCACTGCCGGGCCGACAGGTTTTCGCCGATCTTCTCGGCACAGCGGTGCAGGTAGCCGATATGAGGCTCCACCTGCGAAACAATTTCACCGTCGGTGCGAAGCACAAGCCGCAGCACGCCGTGGGTGCTGGGATGCTGAGGCCCCATGTTGATGAGCATCTCATCGGTGCGAACGTCAAACTCGATGATCCGCGGATCGTCGTCAACCAGTTGTGCCATCGGAGCATTTCCTTCAGATGCAAACGGAATCTGTGAAGCAGGTCTTCTACTTTTGATTTCTTTGGATGTTGATCCGTTATTTCGCGCGGATCCCATGGTATTCCAACGGCATCTCGTAATCCTTACGGAGCGGATGCCCCTCCCAATCTTCCGGACAGAGAATTCGACGCAGGTCCGGGTGGCCGGTGAAGTGGATCCCTGAGAGATCGTAAGCCTCCCGCTCGTGCCAATCGGCGGTGCGCCAGATGCCCGCCACGCTCGCCACCTCGGGCAATTGGCCTGGCACATCACCCTTCCACCTCGGCAACTTCACCTTGAGCACGAGGCTCACACGCGACACCGTACTCCAGAGGTGATAGATCAATTCTGTGTGCGGCGACCAAGTCACTTTCGCGGCCTTCTTGGGATCGGGCTCAAACCAGTCGACGGCCGTCACGCTTTCGAGTGAGTCAAATCGGGAGTCGCTCGACTCCTTCAACCACCGGCACACATCGACCAATTGCTCGGCCGCTACCTCCACGGAAGGATCGATAGCCTCGAGGTGTGTGGCTACGATCGCGCCAGGAAGTGCCGCTTCGAGTCTCTCGAGAAACGCCGGTCCACGCATGCAATCACCTGCCGTAAAAAAATTGGCTCTGGAATTTTGAAACAGAATGAATAGAAAAAACGGTAGCAGCCCCCGGCATACAACGAACGACCTACGACGAATTTGACCGCTCCGCCGACACTGCCCGCACCCAATCCAGATCGCCACGATTCCACACATAGGCAAACCCAACGAGCAGCACGGCAAAGAACGCCAGCATGTCGCAAACTGCGGTCCGTGCCAGCAACACTCCAGCCCGGGAAACGGCCCACTCCCCCTCGACTTGCTTCAACGGTCGATCGCCGCGACTGGCTTCGAACGATCGCGATTCGAGAACCGTCGGTGAAAAGAACGGCACTTCAGGCTGACTCAACCCCATCTCTCGCATCAAGCCGCTAGCCGCGGGGGCGAGCAACACACCGTCAGTTTGGACCGTCACGAAACTGGGGTCGGATAGTTGCACGGCCTTGCCAAAGACGGTGGCCCACGGAAAGAAGAGGGCCACCTCGACATCAAAAATAATAAAAAGCAACGCAACGACGTAAAACCGCAGGTCGAATTGCACGAAACTAGACCCAATCGTCGGTTCTCCGCACTCGTACACTTCGAGCTTTTCTGCATTGGGCATTCTGGGCCGCACGAGCCATCCGACCAGCATGTTCACGCAGAGAAATGCACCGCCCACGGCCACAAAAAGGGCAACGTAGCCGGCGATGAGAACTGGATGCATAGCGGGATCTGCTCGGGAGGGTGAACGGAGTGAGAGGAATGGACGACCGATTGCTCGAGGTGCGGCTATTGATTGGGGCCACTGTGAACCGGGTCCACGATCACCTTGGCGGCAGCCACGGCGGTTGGGTTGATTGTGGAGCGGCCCCAGGCAACCTCCACCGGCAGTCGGGCGAAGTCCACGATCGTGCCGTCGCGACTGTAGCAACTCAGGTCGTGGGACGCTCCCATGAAGATGCAATCAACGGGGCACGGCTCCACGCAGAGCGCGCAAAACATGCACTTCGAGTAGTCAATCGTAAAGCCACTGACACGAAATCCCTTGCCGTCTGTAACGCGTTCCTTACCGATGTAAATACAATCGACGGGACACGCTTTGGCGCATTGGTCGCAGGCGATGCACGTGGTGAGATCAAACCTGTGAAAACCCCGGTACCGCGCAGCGACGGGCACCGGCAGTTCGGGATACTCAAAGTGCTCTGTGAACGTCCGGCGAGTTTGGTTGTACGTGCTTGTAAAAACCCGCAGTGTCACGAGCATGCCTGAGAGCACCGTGCTGACCGCTGCAAATAGGTTGCGAAACCACTCACTCATGAAATGTCCAAAAGGGGACCGAAGGGGCGAACAACGATCGATCGATCGCTGACTGAAAGAACGGATCCACGACGAGAGTATAGAAACCGCCCGCCCCCCAACAAGCACTCCTCTCAAATGTCCGGTCCACACTTCGGTCGATTGGTCCGTCCAGCACTCTTTCCTGGCCCCAGACCGCCGGCCGGCGTGCTGGCCTTGGCAAAGCCATTTTTGGTTGTTTTGAACGAAAAAACAGCCTCTATGAATTCATACTGGCCTGTTTCGTGCCTCTTGTGGGCTCTTTTTACTTGACGCAATGGCAAAAAGGTCTAAAGTAAAGAGCCTGAGTGCTCTTCTGGAAAAATACAATTTCGCAGACGCGATCTCGATCTATCAGCTTCAAAGCACTCATTTTTGCTTTAGGAACAGACAATGCTGGTTCTCTCCCGAAAAAAAGACGAAAGTATCGTCATCAACAACGACATCACGATCGTTGTGGTGGAGATTCGTGGAGATAAGGTGCGCCTGGGAGTCGAGGCGCCAAAAGAGGTACCGGTCCACCGCCGGGAAGTATTCGATGCGATTGCGCGGGGCCAACTGATCGACATCCCACGGCCCGAGCTGCGGACAGGAGCAGAACAAATTGTCGTCGAGCGGATTGCAGGCGAATCCATTGCGATCAAATCAATCGTTCCAGAGGCTCGTTCAGCGGCACCTGTTGAACTTCTTCCGCCGGCAGCGGATGCTGTATCCTAAAAAGGATCCGACGCTCGCGGGGCGTGACTTTTCATTGCCCGAAACGCGTGTGGCCTATTGGGACCCAGACATTTTTTCCCCACTTTTCACTTTCTCCATTTTTGCAATTCAGAGTATTCTCCTCCTACGCCATCACACCATTCCCATCATGAGCTTTCCGCCGGACCGTTGCTCTGGCCCCGTCGTCTAGCGGTTAGGACACGGCCCTTTCAAGGCCGGGACCGGAGTTCGATTCTCCGCGGGGTCATTTGTTGCAAACCGGCGGAGGGCTGGGACTGGTGGAATGGGGCCGTGGAACCGGATCGCATAACGGGCCATTACAATTGCCTCGTCGCACGCACGGAGCCATCGTTTACCAATGGACGATTCAACAGAAAACGTTGGTGTCTATGATGCGGTGCTGTTGGTCTCATTCGGCGGCCCAAACGGCCCAGATGATGTCCTGCCGTTTCTAGAAAACGTGCTGCGTGGCCGCAATGTGCCTCCGGAACGCATGCTGGAAGTTGCTGAGCACTACCAGCATTTTGAAGGAAAAAGCCCGATCAATGAACAAAACATTGCCCTGCTCAACGCACTCCGAGAGGAATGCCTCCGCCGTGGACCGCACCTGCCGATCTACTGGGGCAATCGCAACTGGCATCCATTCCTCACCGATACGCTCCGCGAAATGGCCGACAATGGAGTGAAGCGGGCTCTTGCGTTTGTGACCAGTGCGTACAGCAGCTATTCCGGCTGCCGACAGTATCGAGAAAATATCGCCGCGGCGTGTGCGGCCCTCGGGGAAAGCGCACCGCAGATCGACAAGATCCGCGTCTTTTTTAACCATCCCGGGTTTGTCGAGCCCATGGCCGCGAACCTCGTGCGGGCACTCGACCACTTTCCAGCCGCCGACCGCCTCGGCGTGCCGGTGCTCTTTACGGCTCACAGCATTCCAACGTCGATGGCCGACTCGTCTTGCTATGCCCTGCAACTCGCGGAGACGGCACGGCTGGTCGCCGCGAAGGCAGGGGTGACCGCCTGGCATCTCGTCTTTCAAAGTCGCAGTGGCCCCCCCACGCAACCCTGGCTCGATCCCGATGTCTGCGATGCCATTCGCTCGCTGTACGAGCAAGGGCAGAGGCGCGTGGTGTTGGCACCAATTGGTTTTATTTCTGATCACATGGAAGTGCTCTACGACCTCGACACGGAGGCAGCAGGCCTCTGCCGCAGCCTCGGCATCGAGATGTATCGAGCCGCAACGGTTGGCACAGATCCCGCCTTCGTTGGGATGGTGCGCGATCTCATTGCCGAGCGGCACTTCAACCTCCCACAACGCGAGGCCATTGGCGTTCTGCCTGCCAATCACGACGTCTGCCCGCTGGACTGTTGCCCAGCCCCCGCCATGCGACGGCCATGAGCGAAACCCGTGCAAGTCGGCAATGCGTCTGCCTTGTGCATGGCTTTCTGACCCACACGATCATGCTTGTGCCCTTGGGGATCCGCCTTCGCAGGCATGGTTTTCGCACGGAGAGTTGGGGCTATTGGAACATGCGGTGCTCGATCCTCGTACACGCGCAGCGGCTTTCAAAGACGCTTGTGGCGATGGATGCCGATCCTGAAATCGACACGATCCACTTCGTCACGCACAGCATGGGCAGCATCATTGCCCGGGCGGCGATTGCTGAGTTTCGTCCCAACAAACTTGGGCGATTCGTGATGCTGGCCCCGCCTAACCGAGGCTCTTTTCTGGCTGCCGCAGTAGCCGGCCTCATTGGCGGCATCGTCAAGCCAGTAGCCGAACTCTCAACGTCACCGCACAGCCTTGTGAATTCTTTACCCATGCCGCTGGATATTGAAATCGGCATTCTGGCAGCCAGCAAAGACAATATTGTGTCGCTGGAGAGCACGCGGCCTCACGCACCTCACACGCATGTCACGCTCCCATGCAGGCATTCCAGTCTACTCTTTCGCCGGGATGCCGCAGAGCTCGTGGCGGCATTTTTGATGCACGGCGCATTTCCGCCTCTCCAAAGACACAACGACTCACAGCCGTAATCACAAAGACTCAAAATCAATTCGGCTTTCAGGTCGCAGCGACGGCCCCCAGATGCACGTGAGGCATACCCACAATGAACCGCACACCTCGCCCGATTGGCACGACTTCTGTCAGGGTTGGCCCGCTTGGTTTGGGCTGCTGGCCGCTGGCGGGCATGACTCGCACAGGCATCACACACACAGCTGCAGTGAACACCGTGGCTGCGGCGATCGATGCGGGCATCACGCACCTTGACACAGCCTACTGCTACGGCGAAAGCGGGGAGAGCGAACGGGCGATCGCCGCCGCGATCCAAGGGCGGCGCAGTGATGTGGTGATTGCCGGCAAGTGTGGCATCCACTGGAAGCCGGGCCGGCAGCAGCAGGTGGACGGAAGGCCCGAGCGAATCCGCATTGAAGTCGAGGAAAGCTTGCGGCGACTGGCCATTGATTCGCTCGATCTCCTCTACCTTCACGCCCCCGATCCGACGATCCCGCTGGCAGACTCCGCCGGCGAACTCTCGCGATTGCTCGAGGCGGGCAAAACCCAGGCCGTGGGAGTGTCGAATGTGTCGCTTGCACAGTTGCAACAGTTTGCGACTGCCTGCCCGCTGGCCGCGTGCCAACTGCCATTCAACATGCTGCAACGCGGAATCGAATCGGAGATCGTGCCGTGGTGCCGCCAGCACGGCGTGTCGATGGTTGTGTATTGGCCGCTCATGAAGGGACTGCTCGCAGGCCACATGACGCGACAGCAAACATTTCCCGAGTCGGACAGCCGGCACAAGTATCCGATGTTCAATGGCGACGAATTCCAACGAAACCTCGATTTCGTGGATGCCCTTCACCCCATCGCCGCACGATTGGGCTGCGATGTGGCCTCACTTGTATTGGCTTGGACCGCCGAGCAGCCTGGTATCACAAGCGTCCTTTGTGGCGCCACATCACCTCAGCAGGCCACGATGAATGCCCGGTCGCTGGAGTGTGATCTCGACGGCTTGGCCCGTGAAGCCATCGCCGAAGCGATTCACTCGCGCGGTCCCGCCGCCGCCAGACGGGCGGTGTAGGGTCGTGCCGACACGTACCCCAGCGATGGGTGTGTACACTGAGAAGCGGAAACGCGACTTGCTTCCTTTTGGCTGCGTGCATCCACTCCCTTTTCATTCTGGAGACAAAATAATGGCGGCCTTCCCGTGCGATCAAACATCCCGCCGGAAATTTCTTACTGCAGCCTCTCTTTCCGCAGGCACCCTCGGCGCGGCGGCGGCTTTCGGCGCTCCAGCGGTCATCACAGCCCGCAAGAGCGATTCGGCACTGATCGTGGGTGAGGGCGACTATGTCTTTGAAGTCGTCCATGACTTTCCACAACTGCCGGAGGAGTTCACGTGGCAAACCACTCATAACGTCGCGGTAGACAAAGCCGACAATTTATATGTCATTCACGAAGGGCGCAAGGAACTGGCCGACCATCCCTCGATTTTCGTATTTGATCCGCAAGGAAAATACATGCGGTCATTTGGTCAACAATTCCAGGGCGGTGGCCATGGGATTGAGATTCGCGAAGAAGGAGGAGAGGAATTTCTCTATGTCTGCGCCTACCAACACCTCAAAACATTCGCCAAGTTGAATCTCAAAGGAGAAATGGTCTGGCAGCACTATGCTCCCATGGAATCAAACATCTATGCTGCCGACGAAAACACCAAGCCAACCGGGCAGTGGGGTCGCGACCGTTTTATGCCCACCAACTTTGCATTCCTCGATGACGGTGGCTTCCTGTTGGCCGACGGATACGGGGCGTTCTTCATTCACCGATACGACAAGGCGGGGAAGTGGCAGTCGTGCTTTGGCGGCCCCGGCAAGGGCGAAGGAACGTTCAACACGCCGCACGGCCTATGGGTGGATCGAAGGCAAGGCCGCGAACCGTCGATTGTTGTCTGCGACCGTGCCAACCATTCACTCCAGTATTTCACGATGGACGGGGCCTATCAAGAAACGCTCACAGGCTATGGTCTGCCGGCCAATGTCGAGACGCGAGGCAATCTGCTCGTCGTGGCCGAACTGCACGCGAGAGTCACGCTCTTGAATGAGAAAAACGAGGTTGTTGTGCGGCTCGGAAACGATGTGGCACGGGTCACTGGCCCAGACGGCACACAGATTCGAGGCAATCGCAACCAGTGGCAGGACGGAAGATTTGTGCATCCTCACGACGCTTGTTTCAGTCAGGACGGCAGTATTTTTGTCGCGGAGTGGGTTGGCACAGGCCGCGTTTCAAAGCTGAAGCGACTCGCTTAAAGACGGTGGGCTTCCCTGCGGTCCATCGAAAAAGGTGGGAGTGTTCTTTGCCACAGCCGTGTTATGCCGCCCCGATAACTCCTGGCTGAGCGGCGACTACGCTCACGTACGATTGCCGCACCTTGAGACACGTCTGACGAAACGGCTCGGGCCGGCTCACGCCTGGAAGGCGGAGCGTTTCGATGGCGCCTCGACGGAACACAAGATCGCCAGCGGCATACCACTCTTGACCAGGCTTGACGACTAGATCGATCGCGTCAAAGCGATCCAGATCCACATACTGCTCCACCTTCGGGTTGATTCCGCGTTCCACAATCACCCGGCGATTGGTGAGACGGTAGCGGCGAATGGCCCACGGCATCCGCATTGAAAAATACATCATCAATCCCAGAGGAATCGTGGCCAGCAACGCCAGTCGCCCCACGGAAATTGGCCCCCAGCCGGTGCGAATTCGATACAGGCGTCCCAGCCACTGCCCCAGCGATGTGGACGCAACCGATGGCCAGACCGTCATCACCGTTGCCTCGGAAATAGCCGGCGGGAACACGCCGGCTATCGCTGAAACAGAATGGTTTGTGATGCTTGTCATGCTTGTCCTTTTTGTGTGATGGCGACACCACGCCTCGAAAACCCTCTGAAGAGCCCATGGAAAAAGCTGCCTCGATGGCTCGCGGCATCGCCAACGCCCGCAGCGAAATCCTACCTCGCGATTGGCATGGCGAAAGGGGTCGCACGCCACAACGGCTTTTGCGTCCCGCAGAACGCATGAATCAAATAAAAAACCCGTTGGAGCTCGGCCGAGCCCCAACGGGTCAAAATTCAATGATTTTTTGGCAGTGTTGCTTCACCAGCAGGATCGCTCCAGCCAGTTCACAGTCTCTTTCGGCGGCTTCCTTTGCACAAATTCCGCAGCCATGTTTCAGGCGGCAGAATGGCTCGGGCACGATCGTCTCCACAATCTTTTGATCCCCAAGATTCCTGGTTGAACATTCACACCGAAGTGTGGCCTTTCAACCGCTTCACAAGGGGCTGCCTCGGCGAACTTAAAAGTTCGCGTTGGCGATATCCTTAGAAAGGAGGTGATCCAGCCGCAGGTTCCCCTACGGCTACCTTGTTACGACTTAGTCCCAATCGCAGAGTTCATCTTCGGCGCCTGGCTCCTTACGGTTACCGCAGCGACTTCGGATGCCCCCCACTTTCGTGGCTTGACGGGCGGTGTGTACAAGGCTCAGGAACACATTCACCGCGGTATGCTGACCCGCGATTACTAGCGATTCCAGCTTCATGCAGGCGAGTTGCAGC
>QWQH01000146.1 GCA_003670915.1 Planctomycetota bacterium
CGCCAGGATGTTGCCGCCGCTGCCACATTGATCGTTGTCAAGGTTGGAACCCGCGTGCTCACGGGCCCCGACGGCCTCCTCGATACTGCCCGCATCGATTCGCTCGGCCGCCAGTTTGATGCCCTGCTCGCAGCGGGTCGCCAGGTGGTGCTCGTGAGTTCTGGAGCGGTGGGGGCGGGCATGGGCCGGATGGGCCTCACAACGCGGCCGCTGGAACTCGCCCACCTCCAGGCTGTGGCTGCCATCGGCCAGAGTTGCCTGATCGAGGCTTACGAGCGTGCTCTCCGCGTCCACAATCGCCATGTGGGGCAGGTGCTTTTAGTGGCCGACGACTTGCACGATCGCGCCCGCTATCTCAATATCCGCAACACGCTCCGCGCACTGCTCGACTATGGCGCTATTCCAATCATCAATGAAAACGACACTGTGAGCGTCGAGGAACTGCGAACGAGTTTTGGCGATAACGACCGCCTTGCCGCGCTTGTGACAACGCTCCTCGGCGGGCCATTGCTTGTGCTGCTCTCCGACGTGGACGGCCTTTTCGACCGCCATCCCTCCGATCCCGATGCGAACCTTGTGCCGACTGTGTCTCGCATCGACGGCACGATCGAGTTGCTTGCCTGCGATAAGGCCAGCGGCCTTTCCAAGGGAGGCATGGCCAGTAAGATTGCAGCAGCGAGGATCGTCACTGAATCTGGTGGCCACTGCATTATCGCTTCCGGACGCAACGACCACGTGCTCGAGCAGATCGTGGCCGCTGATCCGGTGGGCACGCTGTTTGTCGGTCGTGAAAATACAATGCCTGCATGGAAACGATGGCTGGGATGGTCGGCCAGTGCCCGCGGCAAAGTGCTCGTTGATACTGGTGCTCGCCATGCGGTTGTCTCGCAAGGCCGAAGCCTCTTGGCGGCCGGCATCACTGGGCTTGAAGGAGCCTTTGCAACCGGCGATGTGGTCTCACTGGCAGGGGCCGATGGCCGCGAGTTTGCCAAAGGGCTTGTGAATTATCCGGTTGAAGAACTCCACCGGATCGTCGGACTCAAAACGGAGCAGATTGCAGCCGTGCTCGGTTACTGCCCGTACGACGAGGTGATCCATCGCGACAACCTCGCCGTGATCTGTCGGGATGCCACTGGCTGACGAAGGATACGATTGCTCATGCTCCGCGAAATCCTGATCGTCCTGGTACTCATTCTGGCCAACGGATTTTTTTCCGGTGCAGAGATGGCCATTGTTGCGAGTCGTCGAGGTCGATTGCGGCAGTTGGCCGAGGCGGGCGATAAGGCGGCAAGGACGGCGCTCGATCTGGCATCGAGTCCCGACCGCTTTCTGCCCACAGTGCAGATCGGGATCACGTTGGTAGGCACGCTGGCGGCAGTGTACGGTGGTGATGCAGTGGTCAGTGACATCGCCGAATGGATCGCCACTCACAGCCCCACGCCCATTGCTGGAGCGTCGAGGTCCATTGCGCTGACATGTTTTGTGATCGCGCTTTCATTTCTCACACTCCTGCTGGGCGAACTGGTGCCCAAGCGACTGGCGCTGCGACGCGCGGAGGCATTTGCTCGCGCGGTCGCACCGGCCATGCAGGTCTTTGCCCGCATTGCCAAGCCACTGGTGTGGTGCATGAGCGCTTCGACATCTGCTGTACTTTTCCTACTCGGCGCCCAAAAGCAAGACGGGCCGAGCGTGTCGGTGGACGACATCGAGCATCTGCTGGAAGCGGGGCGTGCCGAAGGGGTGCTGGAAGCCGTCGAACAGGCTGTGGCTACCGAGGCATTGCGACTAGGCGAGCGTTCTGTGCGAGATATCATGCGGCCGAGAATCGACCTCGACGCACTCGACATCGACACGCCGCCAGGCGAAGTGCTTGGTGCAATCGCAATGGCCGGTTATTCGCGACTGCCCGTCTACGAGGGCTCGCTCGACCACATCCTAGGCTACGTATCTCTCAAAGACGTGCTGCGTCAGACGTGGATGGGCTGGCCGATTGAACTGCGAAAAATCATGCACCGTGCCGTGTTTGTGCCAGAGACAATGCCTCTGGATCGTTTGCTGGAGCTCTTTCAGAAGGAACGCAACCAGCTTGCGATCGTGCTGGATGAATACGGCGGCACCGAGGGGCTCGTCACGATGGAAGATGTGCTGGAGGAACTCGTCGGGGAGATCCACGACGAGTTCCGTCGCGATAGAGAAACCGTTTTCACTCAACGAGCAGACGGCTCGTGGCTGGTTGACGGTGGCGCCAGCATCGAAGAACTATCGCAACGATTTGACGTGCGAATGGAGGGAGTCCCCCGCGATTATTCAACAGTGTCTGGGCTTGTACTGGGACAACTGGAGCGGATCCCAACCGTCGGCGATACAACACAGTGGCGGGGCCTCACGATTGAGGTGGTGGATATGGACGGCCGTCGCATCGACAAACTCTTGGTGCACCGCGTTCCCCCCAGTCTTCCGTCCCCGCAGTCTCCCGCGTAAGTAAACGCATGCCTCATCGAAGAGGCGACTGGCAGCTACTCCAATGGCCCTGCACGGTCCAGCACGTCTTGCAGGAGAAAAGGCTTGGGAAATTTTTCATCGAGCTGCTCGAGCACCTTGCGGTATTTGGCAACGGTCTCAGCCAAGTCCTCTGCCGTCAGAGAGTCGTCCCGTAAGACAGGCGATGCGTCGAGCACTTCCCGCCACGCAACAAACGCCTGCTCAAACGCCTTCTTTGCCGTCTGCAGGCGGGCATTCTCAAATTCCTGTCCGGCACGATATGTGGCTTCTCTGGCCCGCAGCAACGGTTCTGTCACCTCCGCTTCGCAGGTGGCCCGCCAGAAGCTGAAGTTCACGATGTCTCTATAGCGATTGATGATTTCAGCCGTTTCCTGTGCCTCGACATACTGTTTGCAAAGTTCCTTCGCCTTCTCTCGCACATCGGCTGGAGCTGCCGACACAACCATTGGCCACGTAACCTGCAGCGTTGCATCCGCTTCAGCCGAGGATTTCTGCTGGGCCTCGGTGCGATCGATAGGGGCCACAGCTAGGGCAGCCTTCTGGTCTGCCGTAAGCGACTCTCGCTGCTTTGTTTCGAGCGACTTGAACTGCCCAGGCAGCAGCATTTCGAGTTCTTCCGCCACCCGCTGTGCCCTGGCGATTTCGGCTTCGCGAAGCCCCAGTCGAATGGGCACGTCCCAGCTTGTGGGAATCTCACGGACAGAAAATCTTCGCATCTCATCGCCCGCGAGTTTCCATGCATCCCGTGCAACATCTCCAAATATTCCGTCATCTTCGATCGCACGGGCGTAGTTAATGGCCGTCATCATCGGCTCGCTGTGGAAAATGAGCGCAGTGGTTTTGAGCGGCGCCCCCGAATCGGCCAACTGCTGTGCAGCCAGATATTTTTCCCTGCCCACCAGCCAGTTATCTCGCTCGGGAAGCGTGCGGCCTGGGCGGTCGCGTTCATGGAAATCGTCATCTGCCTTAAAGAGCCGACGGTACTGCTTTTTCTCATCCGCGCGGCCGATTTTTTGGCCGATAAACCAGCCCATTCGCCCGAGCAGCCTAGGCTCGCGTTGATTGAAAGCAATGCCCTGCCTCAGAAACTCGATGCCTTTCATCACCCACGCATAGCGATCGTGGTAGTCATCAAACTCCACGGAGATGTTGTATGACAAGTTATGGGCCTGAAAGTCCCAGACCGAATAAAAGTTTGGCTGCAGCTTTGTCATCTGCTCAAGTGCCGCTGAGAGGTTGGTCCAATCCTCAACTTTCTTGTAGTGGTTGGCGCGATCCCACAGCAGCGTCACGGCAATGTTCTTCAAGCCGAGCGTCGCCAGTCGCATCGTCTCGCTGGTGGGATCCACTTCGCCGAGGTTCGACTGAGAGAGACCAAACTGCGTTCGCAACCTGGCCAGATACCCACCGGGACTGGCAGAGTCGGCCGGTTGGCTGAGCACCGAGAGCGGCACTAAAAGCGCAGCGATCGCCACCAGAGCCGCGAGGGTTTCGGGCCGAAGTCCCAGCCAAGATTTTGTCTTCCTGGCAACACTCCCGCGGGCGGGAGAACGCTGAGATTCATCCACAATCCACCTCACGGGTCATGATGCCACCTCACGTGCTTTGAGGCACATCGCTCCAGCCAGAAAGAACGCCAGCAGATAGCCAAACGTCTCGGCAGCATGCGCGGCCAAAAGATCCACCGGAATGTCAAAGCCGCCCGCCACGAAGTCGCCAGTGCCTAAGGTGGCCAGCGATGGAAAGAGAGCCGCGCCGAGTCGCATCGGGGCCAAAAGAAACGTATCGAGCGTTTTCATTGCCGTCACGGTTGTGGATGGATCGAGGTCCAGAGTGATGCTCGTCTGCGTGACGATTCTGTACAGCGACTCGATTGGCCCACCTCCAGGCACGATGGATGTGTCGCCTGTGACTTGGCTCTCAAAAAGTCGCAGGATGAATTCGCGAAACTGGCCCAAGAGCACGACGGAAAGCGTTGCCAGTAGGGCAACGGGGCCAGAGAGAAACGTGCTGAACATCACGCCCATGGCTGTGACCAAGAGCATCGAAAACCAGATCCCAAGGCAGCTTTTGGCATAGTTGAAGGCAAACGATCCGTTTCCAGCCCGCAGATAAAAATCGGCCTGTGCAACGCCGTAATACTGGGCTGATTCGAGGCACTGCAGCACAACCTCGACGCGGCCGTTGGAAACGATGTCTGCAAATAAGTCGATCTGCCGAGTGCCACCATCGGCCGATGTGGTGGCCAGCGTGCGAGGAATCTTCAACGAATCAATCGTGTATTCCTTGGCCTGAAAATAAAATGGATCGCTCTGCAGCCCGCTGGATGGATTTCGCACGCGCACGCTGCCAGCAATACCCCTTTCAATCTCCCCCTTGTAGGTGCGAAACACCCGCACGATCATTTCCAGTGGCAGCCCTTCCGGAAATGATTGCTCCGTGAGGCCGCCAAACGTCCAGATGGCCGCGGCGAGCGAACCGCCTTCGATGTATTGTCGGTACGACCACTCGGAACCCACGCTGATTCCCTTGGCGCTGGGCCGACCCTCGCGGTCTACAAATCGTAGCGTGCCTCGCAGGGGCTTTCTGGCCTCAAGCAATCCTTCGGCCGGGCCGATCGCATACGTTGCCTGGCCTGAGGGGCCGGCTTGGCTGCCGGACTTCACGGGGAGAACGGTGTGCCTGTGCCCCTGGACGGTGTCGGTGCGGCCAGTGCCGTTGGTGGCGATGTCAACACGGTGGCGATGTCCTCGATCGAGGCTCGTGCGTCCCTCTTGGCCGGTGCTAACGCCGTCGTCGTTGCGAATCTCCACGAGGTCTTCGGCTGTGATCTCGTGTCCGTGCCGCACGCTGCGCACGACAAATGCCCAGCCTACGCACCCCATGAAGGCCAAGAGCACAGTGCCCACGATTGAAAAACCGATGATTCGGCCCAGAACAATTTCGCCCGTTCGCACTGGCTTGGTGGTCACCGTCTGAATCGCCTTGCCGCGGATATCAGCTGGCAGGCTGAACACGGAAAGCACAAGCGTGACGAGGCACACCAGCAAGCTGGTGGCCGCAAGAATAAAGCCCAAGTAAAGTTTGCTCGGGTTCACGCTTGTGGGATCCAAAAACCATCCGGCAAAGAGCACAATGAGGGCGAAGATTCCCAGCACCACGAGCACATTGCGTCGCAGGGATTCTTGGACGGCCAGTCGCGACAGCGCCCAAATCCTGCGCAGCGACATACCGCTCAGATCAACCAGCCCAGAAAGCACGCCTCTGTAGACGCGGTCACCTGCTGCCAGCGGGCCGTAGAGCGCCGATTGCACGAGCCAGGCAACTGCGGCCACAAGGACTGCTACCAAGCTGCCGGCAAACAGATACCAGAGCAGGGCCGGACCGATCCATGCGGCAAACCTCGGGATTTCTTCTTCAAGCACCATTCAACGATTTCCTTCTGTGCAACATGTGCGTGCAACGTGCGTGCATTCACGTGTCGCTTATGCCAGAGGCCCGCGCGCGGCGGCCAGGGCGGGCCTGCGTGTCTCGCACCACTTCCAGAAACAAATCCTCAAGCGTTGTCCTTGGGTTGCCAATCTCGATTTCTTCTCCACCGTGCCGCTTGAGCAAGGCCCGGATCTCTTCGTGCGCGTGTGCCGAGAGCCCCTTGGCGCGAATCTGCGTGACGTCGGTCACTCGCAAAAGGTCCTCGACGCGGCCAAGTTCCTTGAGTTCACCCAGATGGAGCACAGCGATGCGATCGCAGACGTCTTCCACGTCGGCCAGCAGGTGCGAGGACATGATGACGGTCTTGCCTCGCTTCTTCAGGTCGATGATGAGGTCCTTCATTTCGCGAGTGCCGATTGGATCGAGGCCGCTGGTGGGCTCGTCGAGCAGCACGAGTTCAGGATCGTTGATCAGGGCTTGGGCAACCCCGATGCGGCGAGTCATGCCCTTGGAATACTCCTTGAGTTGCCGCTTCTTGTCGCGGGACAATCCAACCATTTCAATCAGCACATCGGCGCGTTGCTTGCGTTGTTCGGGCGGCATATCAAAGAGCCTGCCATAGAAATCGAGCGTTTCCTCAGCATCCAAAAATTTATAGAGGTACGACTCTTCTGGCAGATAGCCGATGCGTTCGTTTTTTGAAACATCCGTTGCGTCTCGCCCAAAAACGAGTGCCTCGCCGGATGTCGGGAAGATGAGGCCTAAGAGCAGTTTCAGCGTGGTTGTCTTGCCAGAGCCGTTAGGGCCGAGCAGACCGAAAATTTCACCGCGACGGATCTCGAGGTCCAGCGGCTTGAGCGCAACCTTCTTGCTGCGGCCCCAGAAATCTCGATACGTCTTGGATAGGTTGCGGGTTTCGACAACGATTTCACGCTCGCTATGGTTGACTGCGTTTTGAGACGGCATGAATGACTCTCTCCCGATATCGCCGCACAGACCGCTTTGCCCGAGCAGAGCGGTCTTTGGGTTATACCGTTCGGCCAGCAACAATGAAGTGGCCAGCACGTCCGCCGTACACCAGCAGGCATCGGTAGAAAACAGCATCCGAAACACCGCGATTACAGGGCCCTTGACAGATAGAAAACATACCCATACGATGACGTTATTGATACTGAGTCTCAATGTCTCTATGATACGAGTGTTCTTTATTTGCCCGACTTTTTCGGAGCGATTAGCCCGTGATTAAAGTGTTTTGTGGCAGGAAGGCTTTTTGTGCACGGTCTTTCAAGAATCGTGAGAGAGACTTTTGTCGATCGGTGGCCGGTTTCACGCTCGTCGAACTGTTGGTCGTGATTGCGATTATTGGCGCGCTTGTGGGGTTGCTTCTGCCGGCCGTGCAGGCTGCCAGAGAGGCGGGGCGGCGGATGGGCTGCCAGAACAACCTCAAGCAACTTGGCTTGGCACTCCACAATTTTGAAAATGCCTTCCGTCGGTATCCACCAAGCTTTGGTTGGTCGGGCACCAGCGGCGATGCGGCACTCAACTGGTCGGCTCAATCGCGACTGCTTCCGTTTGTGGAGGATCTGGCCGTCGGTGCGGACATCCAGCGTCAACTCTCCAACGACTATCACTTCGCCATGCTTGGGGGAACTGCGGGAACCACGCTTCTATCCTCGCTTAAAATCCCTGTGCTTTTGTGTCCATCGGAACGAAAAAATGAGGCGCGAATCGATGGGACAGAGCGGCACTATCCACTCAACTATGGGGTGAACATGGGGACGTGGAAAATACTCGACCCATCCCTCGGGGTTGCGGGCGGGACGATTGGCGACGGTGCTTTTCAAGTCAACGGGAAACTAAAACCTGCCAGTTTTTCGGATGGTCTCTCAAAAACGCTCGCGTTTTCGGAGGTCAAGGCCTACACGGCCTACGCTCGCGAAGCTGCTACCCAAACGATCAGTTCCCCAGTGCCAACCGACCCATCCGCCATAGCCGCACTCGGCGGAACCGATAAAGCCACCGGGCACACCGAATGGGTCGACGGACGCGTGCACCAGTCTGGTTTTACGGCCGTTTTCCCGCCCAACACGCGGGTGATGAAGACGGTCAGCGGCGTCGATCAAGACATCGATTGGACAAATCAGCGAGAGGGCAAATCGTTGACGGTTCCCACGCTCGCGGCCGTTACGTCGAGGAGTTATCACAGTGGGCTGGTCCATTCGGCGATGATGGATGGCAGCGTGAGAGGCATTGCCGAAAGCATCGATGCCGCGACTTGGAAAGCGCTCGCCACACGTGCTGGTAATGAAGCCGCCTCTGGCGAATACTAGCGGGTTGATGGAGATGCCAGTATCCTGCGACCTCTTGATTGTTGGCACTGGGGCCGCAGGACTCTTTGCCGCAACGTGGGCCGGCCGCACAGCGCAGGCCGCCGGGCGATCGCTTCGAATCGTGGGCGTTGATGGCGCGCGCAAGTTGGGCGCAAAAATCCTCGTGGCTGGCGGCGGGCGGTGCAATGTCACGCATTGGCAGGTGACCGAATCTGATTTTTCCGGCAGCACATCGCCGGCGATTCGCAACGTGCTCGGCCGGTTTGGTGTCGAGCAAACGCAGGCGTTCTTTTCCGAAGCCGGCGTGGCGCTCAAGCAAGAAGAGAACGGCAAGCTCTTCCCTGTTTCCAACTCGGCCCGCACCGTGCTCGAAGCGTTGGTGCGAGAGTCGAATCGTGTCGGCGTTGAACTCGTCCATCCAGCGCGCATTATGGACCTCTCGCAAACAGCGGCAGGCTGGTGTGCTACGACCGATTCTGGCGAGATTCTGGCCACCCGCGTCATCCTCTGCACAGGCGGAAAATCGCTCCCCAAGTCGGGCTCTGACGGCGGAGGGTTCGCACTGGCAGAAAGACTCGGCCATTCGCTGACAGCACCGATCGTTCCGGCACTGGTGCCGCTGATCCTGCCGCAGGGACATTGGATCACGGAATTCTCTGGGCTCACACTCCCGGCCGAGATACGGCTCACAACGCAGCACGGAAAGCGACTGGCCGCTTTCACCAACAGCACGCTCTGCACGCACTTTGGCCTTTCTGGCCCGAGCATTCTGGACATCAGCCGCCATTGGCTTCTCCAACGCAATGGCGACCCGTCGGTGAGGCTCTGGATCAATTGGCTCCCAAGAGAATCGGCCGACTCGCTGGACGCCCTCTTGCTGGCAGCACAAGGCCGCGGGGCATTGGGCGTGTTGCGCGATCACGTGGCAGATCGATTGGCCAAACGTCTGTGCGAGATCGCCGAGGCACCCACCGCAGGCGATCTGCCTCGCGAGGCCAGGAGACGGCTTGTCGCGGCCGCCACGGCCACGCCGCTGCCGATCACAGGCGACCGAGGATTTACGCTGGCCGAGGCCACAGCAGGCGGCGTGCCGCTGGCTGAAGTGCGACTCGACACGATGGAAAGCCGGATCTGTCCAGGACTCTATTTCGCCGGTGAAATTCTCGACGTGGATGGCCGAATCGGTGGCTTCAACTTCCAGTGGGCGTGGGCCAGCGGCTTTGTAGCAGGCACTGCGGCAGCCACAGCAGTGCTTCAGGCCGCCGGCAGCAACGATGGCACACACCCAGCCACTACCGGGCAAACCCAACAAAAAAGCTAAACAGTTGCTGGCTGTCGTCCTGGGCGTAGGCCACAGGAATCGCGAAGTCCAGTGCGATCGGTGCTGGTCCCATGGCCGGCAGCGTGATCCGTAGACCAAACCCAGGGGCCACACGCATCGTGTTGATCGTGACGTTTGACTCAACAGTTCCAAAGTCGGTGAAGACCACGCCGCGGAGGGAATCATCGGCCGTGATCGGAAACATATACTCGACGGTGTTGAGCCACTCGAACGGACCACCCACGATGGCGCCGTTTTGTCGGGGGCTGGCCCCGCGGAACATGAAGCCGCGAAGGGTGTTGTAGCCGCCAGCAAAAAAGTTGTCGTAGGCGGGCGTATCTGGGCCAGACATCCCGAGCACCGAACCGACGGAGAGCACGTGGCGGCCAGAGCCGTCGGGCCTCTCGTTCATGAGAAAGTATTGTCGTCCTTCCAGAATGCCTCGCGGGTACACATACGTGCCGATCACCTGCTCGAATTCGAACGTGGCCAGATGTCCCTGCGTCGGCATGAACGGGCTGTCTCGCGTATCGTGAATGAGGCCTCCGCTGAACCCATAAACGGCGTTGTTGCCCAGCATGCTTTGGATGTCGGGGGCAAAAACACGCGGGTTGTAAATGGCAACTCGTTCACCTCGGAAGCCTGCGTTCACCGATAGATCCGGGGCAAAGGCAAACTGATAGCCTAGGCCCACTCGTCCACCAGTGCGGCCTTCTGCCCAGTCGTAGAAATACCGAGTGTAGTAGGAGGCACTCGTGGACAGGCCGATTCGAGTGTCGAAGAGATATGGTTCTTGAAAGGTGGCTGTGTATCGCTGCAACTGCGTGCCAGGAGCCGCTTCGAGCCGAAACCGCTGGCCAGCGCCGCGGAAGGCCGTGCCATTGCGGATGTCGTCCCAGTTGCGGGGGAGTCGAGTGATGTCGAAGTTTTGTTCGTCGATGACAATGTTGCCCACTAATCCTGCATTGGAGTTGACTCCAGCCCCGATCATCAGACGTCCGGTTTGGGTTTCCTCCGCGTCGACATCAACAACGACGTAGGGCTCATTGCCAGGGAACGGTTGGAGCGGGTCGCCGCCGCCGAAGTTCGGCACCATGCCAGGCTGTGCCGGAAACCCTTGCCCTGGAAACTGCTGCACTCCCTGCATCGGCACAATCGGGGCGCCCGGCATCGGGACGCCCTGCGCAGGATTCTGAACGAAGGCTGGCTGCAACACCCCTGGCGCAACGGCTGGGGCGATGCCGCCTGGAAATCCTGGTGCACCCGCTGGTGGAGCAGCCTGCTGGCCTTGCACCTGCTGAGCTTGAGCGAGAGAGACCGGCTGTTTGGGCGGCGGAGCAACCATCCTGGAATAGTCGAGCGATTCGGGGCCAGTGGGCGCCAGCGGCACTCCACCCCAGCCTTGTGCCGGCTGCGCGGCGGGCACAATGGGACTCTGACCTCGCCACACAGGAGCGTTGGCCATTGCGGATGGCCGGGCGGACGAGGTGGGTGCCGGGGCATCCAACGGCTGTTCGGGTTGCGGCATCGGCACGATGGCGTCGTTGTATTCGCCTTCCAGCACCAAATCGATCACCGCATCGTCCGAAGAAGCCTCATTGGCACTCTGTGCTGCAAAGCCATCGCGTGCCACTGGATCCGGGCTCTGGCCTCGAAATCCAGGTCGCTTGGGGTTACGCGCCATCTGAGGACTATCATCTTCGCCAGCCTCTGGCTTGCTGAAAACGATCCGCGGCCCCTCCCCCTTGGAAGCGTCAGCGAGAAACAAACTGCTCGACTTGATCCGGCGTTCGTCGTCTCGCAGTTTCCGAATATCCAGAATATCGCCCGGTTTCAGCGACAGCCTATTGAGGATTGTGCTGTGACGGGTGTGGGGATGTTCGCCGCGAATCCGCACGTTGATCTTGCCCACGCGGTAACGCTGGCCCTCTTCGATATTGTAGACGAGATCAAGTTGGCCCGGCTCCTCAAGGAAACGAGGATCGGCCCTGATGTCGGCGAAGAC
>QWQH01000092.1 GCA_003670915.1 Planctomycetota bacterium
AAACTTTCACGTCAAAACTTCGAATTCCTGTGTTGCAAAGCCCTCTCAATGTCCCACCGGAGTGGGCATTTTCAAGGGCACACCCCTTTTCGCGGGAGTCGGGACGAATGTGACTCAATCAGCCTCGCCTCAAGCGATGACTGTCAGTAACTGTACTTCCCCAAGGCCGCGAGGATTTTTGGCGTGTCGACCGACGCCAGCACCCCGGTGCCTCGGAGATTCCGCTTTCGCTTGCTGGAAAGACGCACCTGCAAATGGCTCGTGCCAGCGCGGCGATGCTTCACCTTCCCTCGGGCGGTGATCCGAAAACGCTTCTTGGCACCCTTGTGGGTTTTCTGTTTGGGCATGAAAGACTCCTTTGCAAAACTTTCTGGCTGGCTCTTTAATTCTTCTTGAGTTCTTGATACCTGAGCAGGCTCAAAATCCTCGTGGCTGGATGCATCCTTTTTACTTTGGCGAGAGCGTGCACACCAGTCGACGGCCCATCTGCTGCGGAGTGGAGTCGGGCTTTCCGACGGCATCGAGTTGTTCGATGATAATCTTCATCACTCGCTGCCCTTCGTCGATGTGAGCCAGTTCCCGGCCGCGAAAAACGACCGACACGATCACCTTGTCTTTGTGTTGCAAAAACCCCTTGGCTTGATTGACTTTGAATTCAATGTCGTGCTCGCCCGTTTTAGGCCGGAGACGAATTTCTTTGATCTTCGTGTGGTGGATGTGTGTTTTGTGCTGCTTCTTTTTCTGCTGATACTTAAACTTGCCGAAATCCATGATTCGGCAGACGGGCGGTTTTTCATTCGGAGCCACCTCGACCAAGTCGAGTCCTGACTCACGCGCAAGATTCATCGCCTCTTCGGTCGTGATGATGCCGAGTTGTCCGCCTTCTGCGGAGATGACGCGGATCGGAGTGACCCGAATCTGCTCGTTAATGCGATGCTGTTTCTCGATGGCTTACGCCTCCAGTCGCGGACAAATTACCGCTGGCCTGGAAGTCGATGTTGTGCACACCTGCCGCCTGCGGAATTTCTCCCAGGATAATCCCGACACTCGCGGGCGTCAGCCCAACGGATCCGGGGAACGCGACAGTATTTCACCCGCGGGGGGGACGCGTCAAGGCAGGCCTCTTTTATGTGCCAACGGGGCCAATTCCCACGTGCACTGAGAGATTCTATCGTGCTGCTAAAACAACCGCAGAAGGCTCGAAAAACTGCGGGCCTGCTGGGCCGGGAGTCCGGATCTATCGGAGCGAATTCGATTCGATAAAAGCATCCATTTCATCCGCTGGCTCTTTGGGCCCCCCGCCAAGTGCTCAGTCCTTCCTTCAGTGCTTTACTCACGCACTCTATCGCGGCAAGCGGGCTTCCTTGGCGGCTGCAGGCTTGGATGCCGAATCCGTTGTAACAAAACGCAACCCCTCGACGAGTTCACGGTCGGCAACACCAAATCGTTTTTGCATCGATGCCTCCAGCATGAAAGTGATGCTCACTCGCCTCCCTTGGGTATCCCACAGAATGCAGTGAATCCAACGAAACGACAGATTCTCGGCGGTGCCGTCCGACACAACTCGCACCATCTTGATGGGGTCGGTCGCGGTTGAGTGCAAGGTCGTTTCGGTGGCTTCTTGGACGGCACGGAACTGGCCCGCCAGTGATCGCTGAATATCTCGCTGCACCTCGGCAATGGCCGGAGTGACATCGGCGTCGGCTCGCGGCAAAGCTGTGATCGAGCACTGCCCCACGAGCGCCCCGCAATCGATTAGCCGCATCACGAGGCCAGATGGGCCATCTTCAACGATACGCCATCGCTGATCGTGCACCAGATCGTATCGACCCGCCTGATCGCTATGCCACACCGTCTCGGGCTGGCCAACGCCTTGCCTTCGAACGACTTTCTCTTGGGTGGCTTGGCTACCCAAGGACTCGCTCTGGCTCTCTTGGGCAGTCACAACTTCATTGGCGACGCTGTCGGCTGCTGCGTCGCTCTGGGAAGTGTTGGCGGGTAGTTGAGACGTCCTCGACACAGACAGCCGAGCCTCCACTTCAAATCCGGCTGCCACGTGGCTGGCCTGCCGGCGTTCCCGAAGTACGACTGAAACAGTGGCCACAGGTCCAGCCAGATGCGTGCGATTCAAAGACTCAGAATCCGCAACGTCGCTTACTGGAACGGTGAACGTGCCTTCAACCACAACGTGCGTGGGCACTCCATCTGCTGCACCATCAACGATACCGGCCAGCGAAATCTGCGCTCGGCCGTCTCCAGTTTCCTTGAGCGTGGCTTCCAGCACGCCGTTCTCCACCGTATCGATGGCCAGCAGGCCCGCGGTCACATCGCCGGAAATCTGCCACGATTCGCCGACAGCCACAGGGCCCTTCGGCAGTAATTCATCGAGCAGCAGAGAATCAAACGGGGTTTCAAGGAAATCCAGTTCGTCTCGTGATAGAAATGCTTCTGCTAGAAATGGCACCGCTGTTGTGCCCAACCTTGCGACCATGAGCATTCGGGCATCATTGGCGAGCACTGTGCGCGAAACTTTTCCATCCACGCGAATCTCCGCCGTGGCGTCGAGATAGCGGCGAGTTGCGGCCTCCCGGGCCACAGCAGGTAGCTCTTGAGCCTTGGATTCCATAAAGTCGAATCGGGCCGACACTTCAATGGGCTGCCGCACGGACTCCTCGCCGCGGCCGGCCGACGCAAACAATTCTCCTGACACATCCAGTTTCACTCGCACCCGCTGCTCCAGAGGCCCAGCGTCGACCGGGGCCAGTGTGGCCGATTCGGCATCTGCTTCCTGGCCTTGCACACAGCACCCGCAGTTGAAGCCCGCCAGCAGGATCCCGCTGGCCGCGACGAATGCATTGAAATGCTGCCGCTGCTGTCCAGCCACAAGCCATAGACAGGCCATTTCTCGCGAAAGACTGGTCTTTATCATCGAGTTTTACCTTTTCAAGAGCGGGCCTAAGGACGACAGCTCCGCGAGACTTATCCCAAAAAACGATTCGCTCCATGTCTTTTCGTCTTTTATGGCTAAAAACAACTGTTTTATCCTCTCGAACACGCCAAAATGACAAAATTTTAGACGTTTAATGACCTAAAGATACTAAGTGTCCACTGTCAAAAACATCCCCGAGCGTGTAGACTCTTAGCATCTGTCTCTTGAAAAACATCGGTTTAATAGGTCTGGAAGAAAAAAACTCAAGAAATTCGGCCGGGCACCGAACTGTCCGAATGCGGATGCGTATAAATCTCACGTCCCGGAGATGTGGCGGGGGTTACGGATGACGCCCGCAAGCGTGGACGGTTTTGATGCGGTGGTTTTGTGGTCTTTCGTGGAACTCGTTTCCTTCGGCAGATCACCGACACAGGAGATACAGTCATGCGATCGAATAACTCAGACCCACTGGTTCATCTGTTCAAGGACGATCAGATTCCAATGATGTTCCAACCGCGTTCGGGAGACTTCCAAACCATTGCCTCCGCGCCCGTACAGCCAGTTGCCCCATGCTCGGCAGCAAATGGCCAACCTGGTGGAACCACAGGTGGCGAGCAGGTCCTATCGATCGAGGAAATCGCGAAGCGTTTCAGCGTTTCTACCAAGACGATCTCTCGCTGGCGTGGCCACGGACTCCAAGCCCAGCACTACGAGGTCGGTGGCCGCAAGCGAGTTGGATTTCCGGCCAGCATGGTCGATCGCTTCATGGAAACCAATCCGCTGCGAATCCAGCGTGGTAGCCGCTTTAGCCAGCTTTCCACCGATGAGCAAGAAAAAATCATCTCGTGGGCTAGGCGACTGGCGGCTGCTGGTGCCTGCCCGGCCGATGTGCATCGACGGATTGCCAAGCGGCTCAACCGCAGCGTGGAGACGATCCGCTACACCATCAAACAGTACGACCAGGAGCATGTCGAGTCGGCTGTCTTTGCCGCGAACGATGGCCGGTTGCGGGAGGAAACATGCGAGCGGATCTACCAGCTTTACACGCGTGGGGAGCAGGTTGATTCGATTGCCACACGCTACCGCCGTTCGCGAGCCAGTATCTATCGTGTGATCCTTGCCGAGCGTGCAAAGCATGTGCTGCAGTTGCCGATCGACTTCATGCCAAGCGCCCTGTTTGCCCGCAAGAGCGCTGAGAAAGTGGTGGATCAGCCGTTCCCTGGTGCCGAAGAGGCGGTTAAAAAGGTTCGCCGTCCCACGGGATTGCCTGCCTATCTGGCCAGCCTCTACGAAGTGCCGCTGCTCACCCGCGAGCAAGAAGTGTGGCTGTTCCGAAAGTTTAACTACCTCAAGTACAAAGCCTCAAAGCTGCGAGAGCAGCTCAACCCTGAGCGTCCGAGTACGCGGCTGATGGATCAAATCGACAAGATTTATGAAGAAGTCGTGTCGCTCAAAAACCGTCTGGTGCGCGCGAACCTTCGCTTGGTGGTGTCGATTGCCAAACGTCGCGTCTCCCCTAGCGACAGCTTCTTCGACTTGGTCAGCGATGGAAACATGTCGCTGATCCGCGCCGTCGAGAAGTTTGACTACTCACGGGGCAACAAGTTCAGCACGTATGCCTCATGGGCAATCATGATGAATTATGCCCGTACGATTCCCGATGAACATCGGCGTCGCGACCGCTTCTGTGCTGTCGATATGGACCTGCTCCAAAGCGCCACTGACCGCCGCCCCGACGAGTCGCAGCAACGCCTCGCCGAGAGCGACCGGATGCAGCAGGTAGGGAAGTTCCTCGACCGGCTCGACTCGCGGGAGCAGACAATTATCATCCGCCGCTACGGCCTCGATCATGAGCGAGAGCCGCAGACGCTCAAGGAAGTCGGTTCGGCCCTGGGCGTGACGAAGGAGCGGGTTCGACAAATCGAGGCCAAAGCCTTGGAAAAACTCCGGGAAGCCGCCGCTTCGGAAGCCGTTTGCCCAGAGTTGTAGCACGTGGCGACCGATCGTTGGCCGGCGGCAAAACGTGTTGAGACACGTGAAGCCGCGTGGATTCTATTCTGGCTTACGCATCGGGTTTGGATGACGGGGAGAGGGAAGACGATGTGTTTGGGGCGGAACTGGTGGAGGCTGCTTTGAGCTCGTCCCCAAGAGCCCGGCCGATCTGCCGCACGGCTTGGCGGAGCCTGTTTTCATTTTCAATCAACGCCAACCTGACGTAGCCCTCGCCGGCTGCGCCGAAGCCCGCCCCTGGGCTGACGGCCACGTCTGCTTCTTCCAGTAATTTTGTGGCAAACTCCATACTCGTCATCCGGCTCGCGAACGGTTCCGGAATTTTGGCCCAGACAAACATGCTGGCCTTTGGAATCGTCACCGGCCAACCAATGCGGGCGAGGCCTTCGCAGAGCACGTCGCGGCGGTGCTCGTACACTTTTGCCTGTGCCTCAACATCGGCTTCGCCGTGCCGAAGCGCCATGATTGCCGCAATCTGGATCGGGCGAAACATACCGTAGTCGTAGTAGGTCTTGATCGTTCCAAGCGCCCGCACGATCTCCCGGTTGCCCGCGCAAAAGCCCACTCGCCAGCCAGCCATGTTGAAGCCCTTGCTCATCGTGGTGAACTCGATGGCAAACCGCTTGGCTCCGTCCACTGCCAGAATACTCGGAGTGGTGTAGCCGTCGAATGTGACGTCTGCGTAGGCCAGATCGGAGACGAGCATGAAGCCGTAGCGTTTTGCCAACCCCACAACGTCTTCGTAAAAATCGGGGCCCACGACGGTAGTCGTTGGGTTGTGTGGAAAATTAACAATCACCATCTTTGGCTGAATCGTTTCGCATGTTTTTGCAATATCGGAGAGGTAGCGGGAGGGGTCGGTTGTATCGATGAGTATGGGATTCCCCGACGCCAACGCCACTCCATAGACGTGGGCCGGGTACGAGGGCGCCGGCACCACCGCACTGTCGCCCGGACAGATCAGCGCCAAGCAGAGGTGGCCAAATCCTTCCTTTGAGCCAAGGGTAGAGATCACCTCAGATTCCGGATCCAGCCGCACTCCCCACTTCTTCAGATACCGAGAGGCCACCTCGCGGCGAAGGCTCATGATCCCCAAGGCCGGTGCATAGCCGTGGTTGCGGGGATCGTTGGCCGCCTCAGTGAGCTTCTCGATCACCCGCTGCGACGGAGGATCGGAGGGATTTCCCATGCTCATATCGATCACGTCGGTTCCGGCCCGCCGCTTTTGATACGTCAGCTGGTTAATCCGGGCAAAGAGATAGGGGGGCAATTGAGAGATTCGATCGGCGACTCGAATCTCAAATGGACGGTTGAGATCCACCGGGGCGATATCCTCGCTCGTGGAGGCTCGATTCTGAGCCACGTCGGTCGCGGAATCCAGAGGCAGCAACGCCGAAATAGGCGACTTGGAACGGATCGAATCAGATGGCTTGGTCATGCATTGAGTCCGTAGGAAGGTGTCCTAATCTTACACCGATCGAACAGGCTCTGCGAATCGATTCACGCTCCATTCGAGGTTCTTCGAGGCTTCCTATCGGTTGGGGACCGACTGGGCTGCCTGCCGGCTACCGGCACGCGGGCGGCCCAAATCTTCGATCTCACTGGCCGAAAGCGTCGACTTCGGAGGCGAACCGGCCCGTGGAGTGGTGGCCTGAGCGGGCGACTGGCTCGTGCCTGCCAAAAAGTTGTCGATCGCCGCGCCTTCTCGCAGGTGAGAAAAATATCTCGCCATCTCGATCCGTTGTTTTTTCTCAAAAATGTCTGCAAAGAGTTCGTCCCGCACCTCGGCAAATTGTACCGACGCGGGGCTCGTATAGCCTTCGCAGAACAGCACGATAAAACGATCCGATACCTGCACCACGCCCGATAGTTCACCAGGCTTGAGTGCAAAAGCCTCCCGCTCAAGGGCGGGCTGACCGCCGTGTCGCTGGATGGGTGGCACCTCGCCTCGCAACGTTCGACTCGTGGGATCGACCGAGTATTTCTCCGCCAGTTCGCCGATGCGCTCGACCGATAATTGCTCCCGGGCCAGTTGCCACACCTCTTGGGCTCGCCGCTGATTATCCAGCACAATCACCCGACACTTTGCCCGCGGCCCAAACGTGGCTGCAAACGCTTTGTCCAAATCCTCCTTCGACACGGGCACCTTGCCCACAAGCTTTTGGAGTGAGACAGTCGGCTGCACAATGTCTTCGACGTAGTGCCTTAGCGGCATCTTCTGATCCCGCGTGACCCGTTCCAGCCACGCGGCAGTATCGGCCGAGCCATCGGCCTTGCGAAAGCCCATCGCCTCTGCGGCACGCAGAATTTCTGCATCAATATCGGCCTGTGTTACCTTTTGCCGCTCCCGATCGAGCGCCTGCTGCAAGAGCGCACGGGTGATGAGAATCTCGATCACCTCGGCGCCATGCCTCTCGAGGCACACGTTTTGTACGTGTGCGACCTCGATGCGATCTCCGTTCACGCTGGCCGCTATACCAGGATTTGCCGCACTTCGAACCGGGTCGTTGAGAATGTTTTCTACGGTTGCCGCTTCCTGCAATTGGCGAAAAAGATCGCCCGAAGCCGCACGGCTCTTCCGTTCGCGGAGTTCCTCCGCAAGCCTCGCTCGCACTTCCTCAAACTTCGCGTCGGCGGCAGGCAGATGGCCCTCGCACTTCACCACGATAAACTGATCGGCCACCTGCACGACTGTGGATATGTCTCCCGGCGAAAGTCCAAAGGCAACTGCCTCAAAGCGAGCGTCGCCAGAATGCCTGCGAATCGGCTGCACCCAACCGTTTGCGCTGGCACTGCCGACGTCCACGGAATGCTGCCGTGCCAACGCACCAAAATCGTCCGTCGCTGCGATCGCCTTGGCTCGCAACTGCTCGGCTTCCGACTGCGAACGCACCACAATGATGCGAGCTTTGACCGATGGGCCAAACTGATTTTCAAAGGCTTGTGTCACTTCTTCGGGAGCCGGTTCAATGGCTGCGTGGGCTAACCTGCGCAGCGATACCATCGGCCAGACGATCTCCTCGGAATACTGACGGGCGGTGATCCCTCGCTCCTTTTGAATGAGTTCGATCCACTGGTCGCGAGGCACGTTAAACCTGCGAGACATCGCATCGATATCGGCATCGATATCCTGTGCGGTTACCGTCACTCCCTGACGCTGGCAGGCTTGCTCGATGATCTTGCGATTGACGAGTGTCTCCAACACAGCAGTGCCGTGGCGACTCAAACACTCCGCGGTGAGTTGGGCACGGCCAATCTCGGCACCGTTTACCATCGCCATCATCGTATCCATGGCTGGCTGGTTGGGGGCGGGATGCCCAACGACCGACATTGGCTTGGGTGCAGTCGTCGGTGGCGTGGCGTCTGCCTGAACGCCACCCGCATATAAACGCCAGACAAGACACGCCCCCACAACGCTCACAATGGCCAGCATCTCTCGCAGTGAATCAGCGAGGCTGGGGGACTGTGGGGCTTTGTGTGTCGCTGCGGGCACTGTCTTCCAAGAGCACCGCGTGCGCACGAAATCAACGCTCTGGTTGAGCCAGTTCATCAAAAGCCCTCCTTGGCTGTGGAATCCGTACGGGAAAATAGAGAATGAGGCCGCCACAAGCAAGGCGAGACCGCCTCTAAATTCTGGGGCTCAATTTGCTTCTGACGCCAAAACTCGTTTAGTCTGGTGGAAATCTGCCGGGAGTTCGCTCGCCGGTTCCCCTTGCTCCGAACGGTCTTTTCTATGCCCCAACCATCTGCCTCTCAGCCCGCCACACCTGCTTCCCAACCGACGGCCGATCAAACGCATCCTGAGTGCTTAACCATTTTGGGACTCAGGCCACCGGTGACCATAGAAGATGTCAAGCAAGCCTATCTCGTGAAAGCGATGACCTTGCACCCCGATCGAGGTGGTGATCCACAACAGTTTATCCGAGTCCAAAAGGCGTTTGATGAGGCCAACGACTTCGTCAAGTTTAAAGCTGGCAAACTGGAGTGGCTGGCATCCAAGATCGACGCGTACTCGCAGCAGCAGGAGGTGGTCTCCGAGACCATCGAACGCGGCGGGGAGGTCGAGATGGAGGAGACTGACTGGCTGAGAAAGTCGTTTGGGGAAGACTTTGGCCACGTCGCTGACAAGCTTGTGACCGTGCGATTGCGGGGACCGGCCGCCGACGATCTCTACGCAATCCTGCTCGGATTTCGCGCTGCTTCGCTCAAGGATCTTTCTGTACTCGATCTGGCTGGCGGCACGCTCACAGACGAAGGGCTCCAGCAGCTCAAGGATCTTAAAAATCTTAGGTCACTCGATCTCCGCGGCACGGCGGTTGGCAAACTCGCTGGCGAGATCCCGAAATGGTTTGAACATCTCGTATTTCTGGGGCTGCCAAAAGGCGCTCTTGGGATGTTCTCGCGTTTGGGCATGCCCCGCCGCGTGAAGCTATCCCTGGGTGATACCGCAGAGGAGTCTTGAGATGGACGTTGAGCCGGGAGCACCTGTGCATATAACTCAGGTTCCGGAAGCGAACCAACTCGATCGGGTTGCCCTCGATGCCCGCACGCCCTTTGAGGAGCGCATTGTAGGAGTGTTGGAATCTGACACCGACGTTGCGTTTCGCTACCGTTTGCTTCGTCCGAAGACGCTTCTCAAAGGCCAGCGATATCCCCTCGTGCTTTTTCTACACGGTGCTGGAGAGCGGGGCAGCGACAATCTGAAGCAGCTCAAGTATCTGCCCACATGGATGGCCGAGCCACACTCGCAACAAAAGCACCCCTGCTTTGTGCTTGCCCCACAGTGCCGAATGGATGAACGCTGGGCGGATGTCTCGTGGAACGACAAGAAAAGCACGCCCCAACCGGCACAACTCACCACCGATCTCTCGGCCGCTCTGGCAGCCATGAACGATGTGATCGATCACGAAAATGTCGATCCCGATCGTATCTATCTGACCGGCCTCTCGATGGGTGGCTACGGTACGTGGGATTTGGCCGCGCGTTTGCCCGATCGATTCGCTGCGATTATCCCAATCTGCGGCGGCGGTGACGAACGAACGGGTCTCAAGCTGGCCGCACTACCGATGTGGTGCTTCCATGGCGATGCCGACACATCGGTGCCTGTCGAGCGATCCCGCACCATGATCGAGGCGGTGAAAGCAGCCGGGGGCTCGCCACGATACTCCGAATTTTCTGGCATCGGGCACGATGCTTGGACGCCCGCCTACGGCGATCCTGCAGTCCTCGACTGGCTGTTCAACCAGCGCCGAAACCAGAGCAAGTGATCCACTCAGCAAACGTATCGCACAATTCAAACGTGCTCTACTCTGGAAAAAGTCTAGTCGAAAGATAGCGTTCACCCAGATCGGGCAGCACGACAACGATGAGCTTGCCGGCGTTTTCCTGACGGCGAGCCATCTGTAATGCACCCCAGGCGGCCGCACCACAACTGATCCCGCACATCAACCCCTCGCGTTTGGCCATCTGTCGGGCTGTTTCCATGGCATCTTCATCCTCTACCTTGACCACCTCATCAATAACGTCGAGGTTGAGTATGTCTGGAATAAAACCCGCGCCGATGCCTTGGAGCGTGTGCCTCCCTGGCTTGATCGGCTGGCCAGCGAGTTTCTGGGAGATCACTGGGCTGTTGAGCGGCTCAACGGCGATCACTTTCAAGTCTGGCTTGCGGCTCTTCAACACTTCGCCGATCCCTGTAATGGTGCCGCCGGTGCCGACACCGCACACGATCATATCAATCTGCCCCTCGGTGTCCTGCCAGATTTCCTCTGCCGTGGTGCGGCGGTGAACTTCTGGATTCGCTGGGTTTTTAAACTGCTGCGGCATAAAGAACTGTTTGCTCGAATGACTGATCTCTTCGGCATGCCGCACGGCACCTGGCATGCCCTCGGCTGCCGGTGTGAGCACCAGTTCGGCCCCCAATGCCTTGAGCATCCTACGTCGCTCGAGACTCATGCTTTCGGGCATTGTGACACGCAGTTTGTACCCCCGCGCTGCACAGACATACGCCAGACCGATTCCTGTGTTGCCGCTGGTTGGCTCTATGATGATCGTGTCGGGACCAATGAGCCCATCGCGTTCAGCCGCGTCGATCATCGCACAGGCGATCCTGTCTTTCACGCTCCAGAGCGGATTCATGTTTTCAATTTTACCGACCACATGGGCCACGCAGCCCTCGGTCACCCGGCGGAGCCGCACCAACGGCGTACGGCCGATGCACTGAGTAATGTCGTCGCGAATTCCGGCAGGCAATGGAGACATGATCATCGGGACCACTCACTGGTTGGGGGCGTCTGCGGCAAGGTGCCGCTGGTTCACACATAGATGCAAAGAAATTAAAGGGTTTGAAGCGGCTGGGGTCAACGCCGCTTTACCCGAAGAATAGTATGCCGCACGGGGGTATCGGCGAGCAGAACAATGCAGGCTTGTGCTACGGCAACCGCTTCACGCGGATGTTTTTGTAGTGTACTTCGCTCCCGGGATCATGAGCCTGCAACGCAAATGTGCCCGCAGACAGCTTGCGCGTGCCCGT
>QWQH01000143.1 GCA_003670915.1 Planctomycetota bacterium
AGAACTTGCACGCAACCCCCGCAGCCGTTCGGCAAAGCTGCGGGCTGCCCAACTCGCCTTTCATCCGGTGGATTGATGCTCTGGCGGCCGCCCGACCGGTCTGGCGGCGGAAGGCACAAATCAGAATAATCCCGGGCGTTGGGAGCTCTTTTGAACCCACGGTCAGGGATCGTTCATGGGTCGCGAGAAAAAAATGCTGCTGGCACTGCTCAGCGTGCTCGCCTGCGCATTTGTCGGCGTGCTTTTGACCAAACTACTTGTGCCCAGGCCACCTACCGGTGCCGGGCCTGACGTGCATGCCGAGGATTCAGCCGCCCAGTCGCACGATCTGGTAGAGCCACCGGCGTTCTCGTCTGGTGGAGGCAGCGAGTCGACCTCTTCGTTCGTGGAGAGTCGCTCGAGACGAACGACCAGCGACTTTGGAGGCGGTTCACGATTTTCGAATTCCGCCCGCGAGGCATCAGCGCAGGCTGCGTCGCGGCAGTCCGAGTTGATGAAGCAAGAACTGACGAAGCAAGAGTTGACGAAGCAAGATCCGTTCGTCAGGCCAGCGGCACTCGAGCAACCGCTGCCTGCAGCGACGCTGGATGCGGTGCCCGTCATACCAGCCGGGCCTTCGGGCCCACCATCGCGATCAACGGGAGTGGCAGCGGGGAGTTGGTATGTTGCCGCAGTAGGCGATTCGTGGTGGTCGCTGGCGGAGCGGGCCTACGGAGACGGCCGACTCTATCGGGCGCTCTTCGCGTGGAATCGCGTGCTGGATCCGCGAGTGTCACTCGCTCCGGGCACGCGGCTGGAAATCCCGCCACAGTCAAGGCTTGAATCGGCATGGCCCAAGCTCGTGTCTTTTGGAGCACCCGACGGTGGTTGATCGGAATCGTACCGCTAGAAACCGTGTTGTTGTCGTCTGCTGAGCGGCCAGAATGGCGAGCCAAAGGGCAAGCGGATCGCGACACTTGAGGCCTCACGGTACGATAGCGGGCATGGGCGACGCCGATCTCTATGACTACGATCTTCCTCGCGAGTTGATTGCACAGCATGCATTGGAGGACCGGGTTGCTGCGAGGCTCTTGGTTGTGCGTCGCAGTGACGGTGCGATTGAACACAGCCACATCCGGGATCTACCCCAGTTGCTTCAGGCAGGAGATTTGGTCGTGTGGAACGACACCCGCGTCGTGCCTGCTCGGCTCGTTGGCCGCAGGCTCAAGACGGGCGGCCGTTGGGAAGGGCTCTTTCTTCAGGTTGATTCATCAACGGGTGTCTGGCAGTTGCTGGCCAAGTCGCGTGGACGCGCAGCCATTGGCGAGCGAGTGGTGCTGGTTGGACGCGACGGAGCCGATGCCCTATCGCTTGAACTCCGCGGCCGTGGGCATGGTGGCACGTGGCTGGTTGTGCCGGACTCACAAGAGCCAGCGGAAAAAATTCTTGCGGCCGTGGGCCGCGTGCCCCTGCCAGGCTATATCCGCGGCGGCCATGAAGAGCAGGGCGACAGCGAGCGGTATCAGACTGTGTTTGCCCGCACCGCCGGTGCCGCAGCGGCGCCCACGGCCGGACTTCATTTTACTAAACCGCTCCTCGATTCGCTGGCAGCCCGTGGCGTTGGCCACGCCAGCGTCACGCTGCACGTCGGCCTCGATACGTTCCGACCAATTGCAGTCGACACTCTCGACGATCACCCAATGCACTCGGAGTGGTGCCATTGTCCGGCGGAAACGGTGGCGGCGATTTGCCAGACCCGGGGTCGAGGCGGTCGGGTTGTGGCGATCGGCACGACGACCGTGCGTACGATCGAAACAGCCGCTCTCAAAGCGAATGCGTCTGAGTTGGGGCAGGGTGGGGCTTTCAGTGGGCCCACAAATCTTTTCATCCGGCCAGGGTTTTGCTTCGCGGCTACCGACTGCCTGTTGACGAATTTCCATCTGCCGAGGACAACGCTCATGGTGTTAGTGAGCGCATTTGCTTCTCGTGAGTTGATTGGAATGGCGTATCGCGAAGCCATAAGCCACCGCTACCGCATGCTGAGTTATGGCGATGCGATGTTGATTCTGTAGTGCCAGCATAGGATAGAGAGTCAGAGCTGCTCTTTGAAAGGACTGCCGATGGGAAATATACCCCAAGAAGACGTGTTGGTCGTGCCACGTTCGCTCTTTGAACGAGCGGGAGTGTTTCAAGGATTTTGCGCTGACACAGCGGCCTATCTGCCGCTCCTATTAGATCGGCAGCATACGAGTTGGCGGCCACGGGCGAGCGTGGAAGAGGACCCATCGTTCAAACAACTGATTCCCTATTGTGTGCTTACGTGGAGCAACGCCGATGGGCCCCCTCTCTTTTTTGCCTATACGCGCGGCGGAGGTCAGAGCGAGGCACGCCTCCGCGCAAAGCGATCGGTCGGCATTGGTGGTCATATTGCAAGCACCGACGGCGAGCACGGCGACGATGCGTCTTACGAATCGGGAATGCTTCGAGAACTCGCAGAGGAAGTCGCGATTGACGGCAGCTACGCCGCCAGATGCGTTGGTCTTATCAATGACGACTCGACTCCAGTGGGAAGCGTTCATTTGGGGATCGTGCACGTCCTCGAGTTGGAGCGACCGTTGGTGGCTTCCCGCGAAAGCGAGCTCGTGGAGTGTGGCTTTGAGTCGCTGGAATCGCTCCTAGCGGCTCGGGACCGTTTTGAAACATGGTCGCAGATCACACTCGATGCGCTGGCCTCAGGATTACTGGTATAAGTGCCAGCCGATATTCGACGGCCGATTGGAGAATGCGGTGCCGTGGCGATCTATCTCGACAATCACTCCACAACGCGGCTGGATCCCCGCGTGCTTGACGCGATGCTGCCGTGGCTGACCGACCACTACGGCAATGCTGGGAGCGTCACGCACGAGATGGGCCGCGAGGCTCGCGAGGCTGTTGAGCATGCCCGCGAGTTGATGGCCGCTGCGATTGGCGCAAGCCCACGCGAGATTGTGTTTACCAGCGGTGCGACAGAAAGCGCCAATCTGGCAATTCTGGGCAGCGCATCCAGAGCATGCGCGACAGGAGTCACTGGTGGCTTCGGGCAACCAACGCAGATGCAGGGGCACGTGATCACGGTGGCAACAGAACACCACGCCGTCCTGGATCCAATCGAGCATCTCGAACGGCTGGGCCATGCGGTGACGCGGCTGCCTGTGGTGTTACAGGCTGACGCGGCTGGTGTGGTCGGCAGAATTCGTGTCCCAGATCTGGAAGCCTGCTTCCGTTGCGATACCTTTTTGGTTGCGATCATGCTGGCCAATAATGAGATCGGCGTGGTGCAGGACATCCCAGCCATTGCCGCTTGTGTGCATGCCAGAGGCGGGCTCTTGCACGTTGACTGCGCGCAGGCCATCGGCAGGATGCCAGTGTCTGTCAATGACCTATCGGCTGACCTAGCCAGCTTTTCATCGCACAAGTTTCATGGACCTCAAGGTGTGGGAGCGCTTTATGTGCGACGTCAAAAGCGTGCAGTACGCATCGATCCGATCGTTTTTGGCGGCGGCCAGGAACGTGGCTTACGCAGCGGCACGCTGAACGTCTCTGGGATTGTCGGCATGGGTGAGGCAGCCCGTTTGGCCTCAGAGAATCTTCAGCACGAGATAGTGCAGGTGCGAGCCATGCGAGACGATCTTTGGCGTTTGCTCAGGGAACGCATTGATACCATCAGCCTCAACGGGCCGGCGTTGGACGACCTTGGCGTGCGGCTCCCCAATAATCTGAACGTGCAAGTCGCAGGCGTGGACGGCCACTCCCTGCTGGCAACGTTCGCCGGCGCAGGTTTGGCAGTGAGTTCGGGGAGCGCGTGTTCATCGGAGAACCCGCGGCCCAGCCACGTGCTTCGCGCGATTGGGCTCAACGACGATGAGGCACGGGCAAGCCTTCGTTTTGGTCTCTCTCGGTTTACCACTCGCGAAGAAATAGTGGAGGCTGTCGCAGTCATCGCCGCCGGTGTGGCCCGCCTGCGGGGCTAAAAAAGCCTCTCTTGCCAATGTGGAGCGACTCTTTTTTCCTAGGCTTTGCCTTCTGGGCTCCTGACGATAAACTTTTCTATAGAAGGCCTGCTGTCGGCCACGCTCATACCCATGCAACAGGAGATCGGAACCCATGTCGGTTTTGCTCACAGAAAAAGCTGCCAGCGAAGTTATCAAGATCATTTCGGACCAGAAGATGGATCCAGCCACGGTGCTGCGTGTCGGCGTTGCCGGAGGTGGTTGCAGTGGATTTTCCTACTCGCTCGGCTTTGACACCGCGTGGGATCCCAAGAGCGACTCTCGCAGCCAGCAACATGGCGTGGCGGTTGTTGTCGATAAGAAGAGTGATCTTTTTCTGGACGGTACCACGCTCGATTTCCACGAAGGGATCGAAAAGCGCGGATTCACATTCAACAACCCCAACGCCAAAAAGAGCTGTGGTTGCGGCAGTTCATTCCAAGCCTGATCCCAGTGCTGAGCAAACCGGTGCTTGTGCACCGAGTACAGGGAGAGACGGTGGCTGAGGAAAAAGTCTATATCGTTGGTGTCGGAGATGACGGCGTTGAAGGGATGACCGCGCAGGCCCGGCGGCTCTTGGAAGCGGCTGATTTACTGCTTGGCCCCGAGGCGTGCGCGCCTCTCTTGCCGGCGTCGATGGTGTCTCGTCTGCGCGCGTGTACGAATCTCGAAGAACTCGTTGAGCGGATTGAGTCGGCTGGATCGCAGCGGCTCGTCGTGCTGGCCTCTGGCGATCCTTTATTTTACGGGACGGCCCGGTATGTCTGTTCGAAGCTGGGCAAGGATCGGTTTGAAGTTGTGCCGCACGTCAGCAGCATGCAACTGGCGTTTGCAAGAGTGAAGGAGAGTTGGGAGGAAGCATTCCTAGCGAATCTTTCTGGGCAGTCGATTGAGCGAGTGGTCGATCGGATTCGCTCCAGCGAGACAGTGGGACTCTTCACAAGCGAGCAATGGCCCCCGTCGGCCGTGGCCCGCACGCTGTTAGAAGAGGGGATCGATTCCTTTCAGGCGTATGTCTGCGAAAATCTCGGCTCGCCCGACGAGTGCGTGACGCAGGGCAGCTTGGCAGACATTGCTAAGGAATCCTTCGGCCCGCTGAACGTCATGATCCTTGTGCGGAAGGCACGCGCGATCGATAAGCCTGGGCATGTTGGCACGCGGCTTTTTGGGAACCCAGACGAGTCGTTTTTACAGTCGCGTCCCAAGCGAGGCCTCTTGACACCTGCGGAGGTTCGGTCGCTGGCGCTGGCCGAACTGGGACTCCAGACAACGAGCATAGTGTGGGATGTGGGTGCGGGGAGTGGTTCAGTGGGGCTGGAGGCCGCTCAGATAGCCCGCCATGGCGCCGTCTACGCCATCGAGATGGATCCCGACGACCATCGCCTCATACTGGCCAACGCCGAGCGTTTCGGCGTGACGAATCTGCATGCGGTCTTGGGCCAGGCGCCAGACGCATGGCACGATTTACCCGATCCGGATGCGATTTACGTCGGAGGAAGCGGTCGCGATGTGGCCAGGCTCGTGGAGGAGGCATGGAAGAGGCTGAAGGCCGGTGGGCGGCTTGTGTCGGCCTGCAACAGTATCGAGAATCTGGCGGCGGTGCACGTGTTCTTGAGGGCCCAATCAAGCGATGCCGCCTACTGGCTGGTGACCATTGCTCGTGGCATCGAACAACTCGACCGCATTCGCTTCGAATCCCTCAACCCGACGTTTCTGATCGCCGCAACAAAGGCGTAACGCTTTTCGTAGCTGCCTATCTTTGTTCAGTGTCGCCGTTCCAGCGGATGAATTATGCGTACTGATCCAGAAGCCCTCGACGTGATTGCTGTGGGTGCCCATCCGGATGATGTTGAGATCGGATGTGGCGGCACGCTGGCGATCCTTGCCGGGCAAGGGTTTCGCGTCGGTATCGTGGATCTGACGGATGGTGAGCCAACGCCCCGTTCAAGCGGCCCAGCGGAGCGTTTGGCGGAGGCTGCCGCAGCGGCGAAGGTGCTCGGCGTTGTGCATCGTGAACAACTCGGGTTTGAAAATCGTCGGTTGTTCGATTGCTTCGAGGTGCGCGTCGCATTGGCGAAAGTGTTTCGCCGTCATCGCCCCCGTCTGGTGCTTGGCATGGGCGACAAAACACCGCTGGCTTCGCCCGACCATGCGCAGGCCGTCGCCATTACCGAAGCCGCCGTATTTTACTCGCGGCTGACGAAGTGGGACGATCTATTCGAAGGGCTTCCGGTGCACACTGTGCCGGTGTTGATGAACTATTTTCTTTCCGCTACGGTGCCCAGCATGCCCGTCGGCCATTGGCCGTTGGTGGTTGATATTGCGGGTGCACTCGATACAAAAATCGAGGCCATAGCCTGCTATGCTTCGCAGTTTCCCCCCGAAAAATCCCATGTGTTTACGCGCGTGCGATCCTCCGCCGATATGATCGGAACGATGAGCGGGTGCTCGGCAGGCGAACTGCTCGCGGGCGCGAGGATGCCCTGCACGACAAATCTCCTATCGTTGCTTTTTCCGTTTGATTCGATCCTCTAGCAGGCGTGGCGGCCAATCGTGCGACGTCTCAAAGATCTGCCATGAGCCCTGCCGCCGACGTGATCATTGTGGGCGCCGGAATCGCCGGTCTCTCCGCAGCCGAGGTGCTGACAGGTGCTGGCCATTCGGTGATCGTGCTCGAAAAAGCGACCGGTGTAGGCGGGCGCATGGCCACGCGGCGAGTGGGCGATGCCGTATGCGATCACGGCGCACAATTCTTTACGGTGCGTGGCCGAGCGTTTGGAAAGAGAGTAACCGCTGCCCATGCCGCTGGCGTGGTACGGCCATGGTCAAATGGTTTTCTACGAGCGGCGTCGAATGGATCTGAAGTCCTCCCTGCCGTGGACGGCCATACACGATGGTGTGGATCGCTCGGCATGCGCGATTTCCCGAAACACATCGCCGCGGGTCTGCCTGCCGATCGCTGTACGATCATGTGTGGCACGCGAGCGGCTGCCATTGGGATCGATGGCGGCCGCGTTCGCACCACGATCGAAGGCGCATCGCATCGTTTTGCCAGTCAGCCACTGTTGTGCTCGCTCGAAAGCATTGAGACTGCCGCTGCGATCGTGACGTGCCCGGTGCCACAGTCGCTTGCCTGCATGGCCGCGGGCGGGCTTTTGGACCGAGGCGGGGGCATCGACGACACGGCCATGCGATTGCTGGCCGGTGTCTCCTATGATCCGTGCTTTGCGTTGATCGTTGTGCTGGACAAGCCCAGCCGCGTGCCGGCCCCAGGTGCGATTGTGTTTGATTCGGGTCCGATTGCGTGGATTGGCGACAATCAGCAAAAAGGGATTTCGCCCGTGCCGGCCCTTACAGTCCATGCCTCCGCAGCCTGGAGCCGTGAGCACTTCGACGTCCCGCAGGATGAGGTGGCCCGACTCCTGCTGGGCGCGGCCAGTGCGTGGATTGACGGCCCGCTTGAGACATCAGTGATTGAGCGATCGATGCAACGCTGGAAATATTCGCAACCCGCGACGATCATCCCTGCGCCCATGGTCGCGGCGACAACACAGCCCCCGATCGTCTGCTGCGGCGATGCCTTCGGCGGCCCGAGGGTGGAAGGTGCCGCTTCCAGTGGCGTGGCGGCGGCCACATGGATGCTGCGAGTGCTCAAAGGCCAACTGTCAGACCGGCAGAGATGAAATAGGGAGTGTGGCGGAGATGAGCCAAGCAGTTGACTGCATCGTGGTGGGCGCTGGACTGGCAGGGTTGGCGTGCGCGCATGCGCTTGAGCGAGTGGGGAAGCGTGTGTTGGTGGTTGAGGCGGCAGATCGCGTGGGCGGCCGCGTAGCGACCGACTCGGTCGAAGGATTTCGCGTGGATCGGGGATTTCAAGTCTATCTCGACGCCTACCCAGAAGGCCGTCGGCAGTTGGATTTGCCCAGATTGCAACTCGGGTGTTTTGAGGCTGGGGCATTGGTGGCCGTCAACGGTCGATTGCGACGCGTGAGTGATCCCTGGCGGAGGCCGCTGGCAGCGATGGGCTCGCTGATAAACGGCAGTGTAGGGTTAGCCGATGCGGTGCGCACCGCACGCTTGCGGAGCGATGTCATAGCCGCTTTTCGCAGCGGCCATGCGGATCCCAACGGTGCCGTCGGCGCACAAGGCGAACAATCTACCCTTGAAATGTTGGCTGCACGAGGGTTTTCTACGAGGTTCGTTCGGGAGTTTCTCTCACCATTTTTTGGCGGCGTGTTTTTGGAACGCCAATTAAAGACATCTGCCAGAGTCTTTGACTTCACGTTTGCGATGTTTGCTCTGGGGCGGGCCTGTTTGCCACGCGGTGGAATGGATGCAATCCCCAACCAGATGGCCGCTCCACTGGCCGCCGGCACAGTGAGGCTCAAGTGTGCCGTGTCGCAGGTGGCACCCGGCCGTGTGGGGTTGGCCGATGGCCGTTGGCTGACAGCAAACGATGTCGTTGTGGCGACGGAGGCATCCGCCGCTGCTCGGCTCGTGCCGGAGTCACTCCGCGGCCAGTGGTCTTTGCGAAAAAACAAGTCGACCCGACTGGTCGCATTTGCAGCAGAAAGATCGCCGCTGCACAACCCGATCCTGCTGGTCAACGCTGATGAGTCCGGCCCGATCGACAATGTGTCGGTGCCATCCGACGTGGTCGACGGCTATGCGCCACCCGGAGCCTCGCTGGTGACCGTATCGGTAAGGCAGGAGTTTTCTAGCACCGACGCCGATCTGCCGGCCGCCATTGCGCAGCAGGCCAGCGCGTGGTTTGGGCCGGAAGCGTTCCGATGGAAGCACCTCTCGACGGTACGCGTTGAGCAGGCTCTCCCAGAGGAGTCTCCAGCGGCACGCAGGTTGCGGGCGAGTGGACCGCAACTGGCTCCCGGTTTGTTTCTCTGTGGCGACCACTGCACGAGCGCCTCCATCAATGGATCTCTGGTCAGCGGTCGGCTTTGCGCTGAGGCAGTGCTCGAGCAAGACGCCTCATAGCAGAGGTTACCGCCCCGGCTTCGGCGAATTTATTTAGCCGTGTTGAATAGGAAGTGGCAGATGTCGCCATCCTGCATCACGTAGGCCTTGCCTTCCACGCGGAGTTTGCCGGCTGCGCGGATGTCTTTCTCGGTTTTATAGGTTTCGAGATCATCGAGCGAGTAGATTTCAGCACGGATAAAACCCTTCTCAAAGTCGGTGTGGATCACGCCGGCAGCTTGCGGTGCGGTGGCTCCCACGGGAACCGTCCACGCCCGCACCTCGGTTTCACCGGCTGTAAAATAGCTTTGAAGCCCCAGCGAGCGGTAGGATGCGCGTGCTAACAAAGAGAGCGCCGGTTCGCTCAGCCCGGCACCGGCCAGCATGTCGGCTCGGTCGGCTGGGTCGAGTTCGGCAATCTCAGCCTCCAGCTTGGCACACACCGGTACCACCGACGCACCAGCCTTGGCGGCTTCCGCACGCACCTGCTGGACAAGCGGTCCTTTACCGTCGAGATCTGCTTCGTCGACGTTGGCGACGTACAAAATTGGCTTCGCAGTGAGTAGGCCATACTCCTTGACCGCGTCGCGTTCGGCTTCGTCCATCGAGAGCGTGCGCAGCGGTTGCTGTGCATTGAGGTGGGTCATGCACTTGCGAATCACTTCGACGCGTTGTTTTGCATCCTTGTCGCCGCTCTTGGCCGTGCGTTCCGCCTTGGAGAGCGTGTTTTCAAGCAGTTGGATATCAGCCAACATGAGTTCCAGTTCAATCGTTTCCATATCTGCAACGGGATCGACTTTGCCCGCGACGTGGATCACGTCGGGATCTTCAAAGCATCGCACGACTTGCAGGATCGCGTCGACCTCACGGATGTGCGTTAAGAACTTGTTGCCGAGCCCCTGGCCTTCGCTGGCCCCCTTCACAATGCCCGCGATGTCGACCAGTCGAAGGGCTGCAGGCACGATTTTCTTGGGCACGATGTAGTGGGTGATCCGGGCCAGTCGCTCGTCGGGCACGCTTACAACACCCTCGTTCGGCTCGATCGTACAAAAAGGATAATTCGCGCTCTGTGCCGCCTTGGACATCGTCAACGCGTTGAAAAGGGTACTCTTGCCGACGTTGGGTAATCCGACGATGCCAGCTTCCATGGGTGCCGTAAGCTTTCTGCGATGAAAATAGTTTCTAGACGCCGCGACCGGCGATGGCGACAATCATGCCCGATACGATTGAATCGTTCTAGAGCGCATTCGACTTTGGTGTAGCACCGGGTCGGGGCGGCACAAGTCTCCTCGCGTGGGCCGCGGCGGCCCCATGCTTGTCGAGCGTTCGCCGACCCCATCGCCTCTCTTTTGGCTGTGTGCCGAGTTGCCGATACGGTGGCCCGCGAATTGCTCGGCAAGTGGCCCGTGGTTGGCTCTGCGGACGGCCAACCCGTCCGGCATCTGGTCGGGGAAACCGAAGCCTATGATAGAGTGTGCGGCGATTGCGGGAGTTGTTTCAGTACGCAGTGAGTGCCGTAAAAAGTCTTTGAAGAGAAGGTTGTCGTTGAGGGAGGACGTAAAATGAATATACGTATGGTGTGTTGGTCTCTTATAGGAGCAATCGCGATGTCGAACGGATATGCTGCTCAGAACCCAAGCAAGAATTTTTCACAAGCAACATTCGCTGGCGGCTGCTTCTGGTGCACCGAGGCTGTCTACGCGCAACTCAAGGGCGTGCACTCGATCACCAGTGGCTACATCGGCGGTACGGTGGCGAAACCAACGTACGAGCAGGTGTGCTCGGGGCTTACGGGCCACGCTGAGGCGATCCAGATCGAGTATGATCCGCATGAGGTGTCATACGAAAAGCTCCTCGAAGTGTTTTTCAGCACACACGATCCAACAACGCTCAACCGGCAGGGTGCCGATCAGGGCACACAGTATCGCTCCGGAGTTTTCTTTCACGACAAACAGCAGCAGGAAACGGCCAAGGCTGTCATTGCAAAGCTCGATGAATCGGGCGCGTTTGCGCGACCAATCGTGACGGAAGTCACTGCCGCGACCATTTTTTATCCGGCCGAGAAATACCATCAGGACTACTTTGCCAACAATCCACGCCAGCCCTACTGCCAAGCTATCGTCTCGCCAAAGGTCGACAAGGTACGTGCAGCATTCAAGGATTTGCTGAAATAAGCCGACGCATTCCCTCGCCCGGGACTCTGCTTATGCGTCGCTATATCTCACAACCAGTTCGCCCGCTTCAACGGGCGTGCCTGGTGACACCAGCACCTCGCTGATCTTGGCGTCGCGTTCGGCGTAGACAGTCGTTTCCATTTTCATCGCCTCAAGGCTCAAAAGTTTTTGGCCTCGGGAGACGGTATCGCCCGGTCGCACGGCCACCGTGACGATCAGTCCTGGCATCGGCGAGCCTACTTCTCGGACATCTCCAGCCACGGCCTTGGGCCGACGCTGCACCTGTGCCTCAAGGCTCTTGTCGGCAATCGATACGCTCCGAGGTTGGCCATTGAGTTCGAAGAACACCGTTCGCGTGCCATCGGCGTGTGGATCGCCTACAGTCAAGAGCCGAATCACGAGTGTTTTTCCGGGCTCAATGTCGACGGCCAGTTCCTCGCCAGGCTTTGGCCCCTCCAGAAATGCTGGCGTTGGCAGCACGCTCACATCGCCGTGCTTCGTGCGGTGGGCTGCAAAGTCTTGGAAAACGCGAGGGTAGAGGAGCCACGAAAGCACCTCCTGCGGCGAGGCGGGGTGTCCCAAAATTTCCGCCACTTTTTTCTCCGCCGCGTCAAAATCCGCCGGGGGCATCGACTCGCCAGGACGGCCTGTCACGAGGTCTCCCTGCCGCACGATCCGGGCCACCACAGACGGCGGAAACCCGCCAGGCGGTTGTCCCATCCGTCCCGAAAGCAGATCCACCACCGACTCAGGGAACGACATGTCGCGAGAGTCCAAAAGCAATTCCGAGGCCTGCATGCCGTTGGTAACAAGCAGGAGTGCTAAATCACCGACTGCCTTACTCGTAGGGGTTACCTTTACGATATCGCCCAGCAGAGTGTTGACATCAGCATACGCCAGACAGACCTCTTCCCAGCGGTCGGCAAGGCCCAGCGACCTGGCCTGTTCTAAGAGGTTTGTAAATTGGCCGCCAGGCATTTCGTGCAAGTACAGATCCGCGTCGGGTGCCTTCATGCCACATTCAAACGCCGTGTAGTGATCTCGCACCGCTGCCCAATAGTGGGCCAGGTGCCGCAGTGGCTCGGGATCCAGCCCCGTGTCCAGAGGCGTGTTGCGGGTCGCTTCGACAATGGCATTGAGGTTGGGCTGGCTTGTGAGCCCAGAGAGCGGCGCACAGGCTGCATCCACAACGCTCGCCCCAGCCTGCGCTGCTTCGAGGGCGCTTGCCAGTGACGCGCCGGATGTATCATGCGTGTGAAAATGGATCGGAATATTCACCGATTCACACAATGCTTTCACCAGCTTTGCGGCCGCAAATGGCTTGCAGAGTCCGGCCATATCCTTCACGGCCAGCATGTGGGCGCCGAGTTTCTCCAGTTGTTGTGCCAGATCCACGTAGTAGGAGAGCGAATATTTCCGGCGACTCGGGTCCAGCACGTCGCCTGTGTAGCAGATAGATGCCTCGCAAATAGCGCCGCTCTCCAGCACGGCATCAATCGCAACCCTCATGTTTGGCACCCAGTTCAGCGGGTCGAACACCCGGAAGACATCGATGCCGCTCTGGGCAGACTGTTTCACGAAGGCCTGCACCACGTTGTCTGGGTAGTTGGTGTAGCCGACGGCGTTACTGGCGCGCAGGAGCATCTGAAAGAGGATGTTTGGAATTCGCTCTCGCAGTTGACAGAGGCGATCCCATGGGCACTCCTTCAAAAAGCGCATCGAGGTGTCGAACGTGGCCCCTCCCCACATCTCAAGCGAAAAAAGACCCGGTGCGAGTCTGGCGTAGGCATCGGCAATAGCCAGCATGTCGAAGCTGCGCATGCGGGTCGCCAAGAGCGACTGATGCGCATCTCGCATCGTTGTGTCGGTGAGGAATAGTCGCTTTTGTTGCCGCACCCACTGCGAGAATTTCTGGGGTCCAAGCTCAAGAAGCTTTGTGCGATTGCCCGACGGAGGGGCAGCAACGGAGTCAAACGTCGGGAGTGGGGCAGCAGATCGCCGCGCGGCCTGCGGTCGGCCTTTTGCAAGGGGATTGCCGTTGACGATCACATCGGCCAAATACTCGAGCAAGCGTGTGGCCCGATCTCGCCTCACGGGGAAGTCGAAGAGCGCAGGCGTTTCGTCGATAAATCGGGTGGTGCACTTGCCGGCCAGAAACTCTGGATGGGTCACAAGGTTAATCAGAAACGGAATGTTCGTTTTGACGCCGCGCACGCGGAATTCCTGCAGACAGCGTTCAATGTGGCCGGCGGCTTCGTCCAGATTCAGGCCACGAGCCGTCACTTTCACAAGCAACGAATCGAAGTAAGGGGTTACCACAGCGCCAGAAAAAGCCGTGCCAGCGTCGAGCCGGATTCCCATGCCGCTGGCAGAGCGGTAGGCGGTGATCCGGCCGTAGTCGGGTAGAAAACGATTCTCAGGATCCTCGGTTGTCACGCGGCACTGCAGGGCCGTGCCCATCGACTGGATCGCCGACTGCTCGCCAAGGCCGATCTCCGGGTCGGAAAGCTTGTAGCCCTCGGCCACTCGTAGCTGCCGCCGCACAATGTCGACGCCGGTGATTTCCTCGGTGACAGTGTGCTCGACCTGAATGCGTGGATTGACTTCGATAAAATAAAAACGGTTGGTGTCGGCGTCGACGAGAAACTCGACTGTGCCAGCATTTTCGTACCGAGCTGTGCGGCCAATAGCGATTGCCGCATCGCAGATCGCCTGACGCATGGTTGGGGCGAGATTCGGCGCTGGGGCAACCTCTACCACCTTCTGGTGGCGGCGTTGAACGGAGCAGTCGCGTTCAAACAAGTGCACGAGATTGCCGTGCATATCACCGAGTAGCTGCACCTCAATGTGCCTCGCTCGCTGAATAAATTTCTCAACGAATACAGCAGCGCTGCCAAAAGCAGTTTTGCTTTCACGCTGCGCACTTTCGAGCGCAACAGCCAATTCATCTTCCCCGTGGACGACTCGCATGCCACGCCCGCCGCCGCCGTGGGCGGCCTTGAGAATCACAGGCCAGCCGAGTTCCTTGGCAATCTTGAGGCTGTCTTGCACACTGGTGACTGGCCTCGAACTGCCGGCCAAAATTGGCACGCCTGCCTGTTTTGCCAGTTCGCGAGCCGCTGTTTTATCACCGAGTGTTTTGAGGAGTTCAACCCGCGGCCCCACGAATGTGATGCCGGCCTGCTGGCAGGCGGCGGCAAAGTCTGGGTTTTCGGAGAGGAAGCCGTAGCCCGGATGGATTGCGTCCACGCCGTGCGCCTTGGCCAGTGTCACGATTCCTTCAATATCCAGATACGATCGGATCGGTTCGCCTGGTCGACCGACGAGATAGGCCTCGTCAGCTTTGAATCGGTGCAACGCAAACCGATCTTCGTGGGCGTAGATAGCCACCGTCCGGATGCCCAGTTCGTGTGCGGATCGAAACACACGGATGGCGATTTCACTGCGGTTGGCCACCAGCAGTTTGTGGATGTGCGGCATGCAATCACAAGTCCTTTCCAAGCTCTTTTCGGAGCCCTGTCACTCAGCACAATCGTTGACATGCTGCCAACGATTGCGGCAATCGTACTGCCTTACGAGGGGCAGAATAGAGGCTTGCCGCTCCTACGGGGAAGAGCGGCTGTTGTTTTCGTGGGCGTATGTAGGGCGGAGATAGTTTGGTGCGAGCGCATGCGGGTTATGTGCCTCGCCGGCAGCTGCGAGGAGAATCGCGACGGCCCCCACTTCGGCGGCTGTCGGGAGCCAGGCCTGCCGAGGGGCTATCGAGAGACCCAGCCGTATGGCGAGTGGATCGACCGCGAGCCGATCGCCCAGAGCGTTCAGGGCGGGACCTGCTATGTGGCTGCCGTGCGAAAGCGTGGCAAGCCAGCCCTCGACCGTGCAGAGCGATTCTGGTCCGACGTGCCAGCCTGTGGCAGATTCGGCAGGCACGGCCTTGGCCGCGAAGAGTTCGCCGCGGCCGGCATCGTAGACAATGGAGATCGGATACACCGGCACGCTCGGGCTTGCAACGCGTGGCTCTGAAGCGTTTGGGTTGGCCAACGTGAAGCACTGTCGAGCGATCACCTCAAATCCAGACACCCCAATGAGTGTCGCACCGGTTGTCCATGCCAGTGCTTTGGCTGTGGCGATGCCAATGCGCAGTCCCGTGAACGATCCGGGCCCCCGCACCACGCCAATGAGTTCAGCCTCACCAGGCGTCCACCCCAGGCTCGCGGCCACTTCCGTCAGTGCTGGGGCGATTCGGCGGGCGTGGGCGTTGACTCCTGGGAGGAATTGCTGGGCCACCCGGCCCTCCGAGAGGGCGGCCACGGAACCGGCAGGAAGGCTTGAGTCGATGGCAAGTGTTTTCATGGGCAGCGGGCGACTGGGGCAATGCTTGACCGACGTTTCAACCGTTCGTAGGCTCACAGGGTGTTCAGACAGATTGAAGTGTCATTTCCACAGCCTGCCAGCCGCGCGACCGTCCGCGACGAGCCCAGCTTAGACCAACGATTCGGGCCAGACGAGAATAGGGTTTGATACGAGTGAAGCGGGCTATCATCAGCGACATCCACGGCAATCTTGAAGCGATGCAGGCGGTGCTCGATGATATCGACAGGCAGAAGGTGGATGCCATCTACTGCCTTGGCGACATCGTCGGCTATGGACCCAACCCGTGCGAGTGCGTCAGGTTGGTTCAGGACCGCTGTAGCATGGTGCTTCTGGGGAACCACGATCAAGGGGCATTGTTCGATCCGGACGGTTTTAACGTGGGAGCAGAGAAGGCGATCCGCTGGACCCGTAGCCAGTTGGAGCAGCACGACCGAATGCCTAAACATTCCGCGGATCGGCTGAGCGATTTTTTGGGAGAACTGCCCCGCACACATACCGACGGCGAATTACTCTTTGTGCACGGCTCAGCTCGGCGTCCGCTGGACGAGTATGTTTTTCCAGAAGATATTTATAACCCGCTCAAACTGGAGCATATTTTTGAACTTATTGGCCGCTATTGTTTTCAGGGGCATACGCACATACCGGGCGTGTTTACGATGTCGCCCGAATTTCTAGCTCCGACCATTGTGCAGGGGAATAATGAATGCCGACTCCCGCTGCCGGGCCCAAAGGCGATGGTGAATGTCGGATCGGTTGGACAGCCTCGGGACGGAGACCGTCGGGCATGCTACGCGATTCTGGAGGACGCAGAGTCTGTGCTCTACCGCCGCGTGGAGTATCCTTTTGATGTGACGTGCCGGAAGATTCACGCCATTGCGGACCTCGATAATTTTCTCGGCGACCGGCTCACGCAGGGCCGCTAGTGCCTTGCGGCAGTTGGATTGGATGGGGCAGGAATCGGGGGTATCCGTTGGGATTTTGTATCCCACGCCTGCAAAACTGCTGCGCGCGGAGTCGCAAAACGGATTGGTTCGTTATACTCCGAAGTCCTGACGCGAGTCATCGCGACGTTGCGCAGGCTGCCGGCTAGAGGTGTTGTGTCGCCTATCCTCTGCGGGCCGCTCACACTCACGGCACTGGAATCATCTGCAGTGGAACGTCGCTACATTCTTTTTGCCATCATTTCGTTCACGATTCTGCTCGGTAGCCAAGCTTTGCAGGTCTATCTTTTTCCTCGGCCTCCAGCCGTTCAAGAGGCGGCTGGGCTACAAGACTTGGCACAGGAATCGGATGCACTGCCCTCCAACGGGAAGAAAGCAGCCGATGCATCCAACGAAGCCAGCGCCACAGAGGCAGCCGTCGCAGCGTTGCCTTTGGAGTCGGTGGATGACGTGCCGCGGGTGCGGCATGTGCTTGGATCACTCGACCCAGATTCGCCTGCACAGATGCTCGTCACGTTCACCAGTCGTGGTGCTGCAGTGGAGCGGATTGAATTAGCCGGAGGCCGCTTCCACGACCAAGACACCAGAACGGGCCATCTCGGACATCTCGCATGCGAGCAGGTGCCAGAAGGCTGCCGGATCGGACTTGTCGGCAGTGGCACACCGGCCGATCGAGCTGGCTTGAAGCAAGGCGACATCATTGCCCAATGCAACGGCGTGGCAACACCCAGCCCGACTGCATTGAGCGCAGTACTGGCTGCAACGAAGCCCGGACAGCGGATTGAGGTGGAGGTGATGCGCGACGGCCTCACGACTCGCCGCGAGGCAACGCTCGGCTGGAGGCCCCTTGAGGTGGTGCGGCCCGAATTTCGGACCGAGCCCTTGGATGATGGTGAGATCGGACTCGACGGGCATCCGTGCGATCCGCTGTCGTTTCAGCTTTCGCTGGAATCGTGCAACGGCAAAAAACGCAGCTCGCCTTCTGCTGAAATTCCAGGACATGAGCTCAATAATCGCAACTGGGTGGTGGAGCGTGCTGACGAGAAAGGCGTGCGGTTCACCGTGCAGTTACCAGGTGGGCTTTCGCTGGCCAAGGAATACAGGCTTGTTGCCGGTGTGCAGCCGGACGGCCCTGCCAAGAAGGCTGGCCTCGGCAGCGAAGGCGACCGAGCCGGTGCAGCCGGGGATCGTGCGCAGGGCAATCGGCTTGAACTCACAGTAGAATTACGATCCGCGGACAAAGAGTCGTCTGTGGTGTACTCGCTCGACGGTCCAACTGGATTGCCTACCGAGGGTTGGTGGTATACGGCTAGGGTGGCACGCGACTGGGGGTCGCTGGCGGTCCGAGACATGGCGATGCGATTTGTTGGCGAACAGAGCACGCTTGTGAGCAGCTTAAAAATAACAGATGGGGCCATTGATTATCCCGCGACTGCAGTGCGAGCAGGCAAGCCCCTCTCATTTGCCGGCGTCGATGCCCTCTACTTTGCAGCGGCCCTCATCCCTGTGATCGAAGGGCCCAACGCACCCGCGCTCTCTGAGGTGCGTCCGCTGATTGTCGGAGATATTCCGGAGGCTGCCAAACGCAAGCTTGTGAACGTGACGTGCCGCTTGGTCTCCAAGGATCTCACGCTCAATCGCGGAGAGCCGATCTCGCACCGTTACGAGATTTTTGCGGGGCCAAAGAAGCCCGAGCTGTTGTCGCAATTCGGTGCCAAGGGTTCCACGATGGACGACCTTGTCTATTACGGGTGGTTTGGCTGGGTGGCTAGGCCAATGATTGCCATCCTGCATGCGATCCACTTGGTCGTTGGCAATTATGGGCTGGCGATTTTGCTGCTCACAATCGCAGTGCGCGGCGCGATGTTTCCAGTGAGCCGGAAACAGGCACTCTCTTCGCAGAAAATGCAGGTGTTGCAGCCCGAGATGAAGGCCATTGCGGATAAATATAAAAACGAGCCCGAGAAACGCACCAAGGCTACGCAAGAACTCTGGAGCAAGCACAGTTACAACCCAATGGGTGGGTGCCTGCTCGTTTTTATCCAGGTGCCAATCTTCATGGGGTTATACCGCTCGTTGGCCACCGATGTGGAGTTGCGTCAGGCCCCGCTCTTTAGTTCGGCAATCCGCTGGTGCTCCAATCTGGCGGCGCCCGACATGCTCTACGATTGGTCGAAGGTGCTGCCGCCCTTTCTAACGGCCCCGGACGGCTGGCTGGGGCCGTATCTCAATCTGTTTCCGTTGGCCACGATCGGGCTCTTTCTCTGGCAGCAGAAACTCTTCATGCCGCCAGCCGTCGACGAGCAGTCAAAGATGCAGCAGCAGGTGATGAAGTACATGATGTTTTTCATGGCCCTGATGTTTTTTAAGGTACCGTGCGGGCTGTGCCTGTATTTCATCGCATCCAGCCTCTGGGGCATTGCCGAACGCCTCCTCTTGCCGACGTCACTACCGGCAGGCGCTGGGGGGAGCCCCCTTGCTGCTGCACTGCCAGCCGGGAGCAGGAATGGGGAGAAGGTCGCCGATGCGGTGCGGCAGAAGCGACTGGCACGAAAGAAGCGTTAAAGAGGTTAGAGCAGACCGATTGCTTGAGCGGGTTTGAAGAGAGGTCCGTTATCTTTTGAGGCCTGCAGCCGTGTGGTCCACTCACGAATTGATTGTTGCCCCGGCGACGGTTCGGGGATTTGGTGCGAGGTCGGTTGTGCGATTGGCCGGCGATGGACTTGAGGCCCTGCTGGCGACCCTGTTTCGACCTCGCGGCGCTGGCTTCACAACAGTTGGGCAGGGGCCACGGTTGGTGGCCGCATGGATTGCAGATGAGCCGCTTGGATTGGAGTGGGGAAGTTTGGAGGTGGAGGTTCTCTACTGGCCGGGGCCAGCCGGGCCGATGGGCGGTCCACTGGCTGAAGTGCAGTTGCCATGTTCGCCGCTGCTGAGTGATGCAATCGTAGCAGAGGCCTGTCGGCACGGGGCGAGGCTGGCACGTGGCGGTGAATTCTCGCTCCGCGCATTTTTGGCAGGGCGGCTCGATCTTTTGCAGGCAGAAGCAGTTGTCTCGATTGTGGATGCCCGTACGCCATCTGAATTGACCGAGGCTCTGGACCGCATGGCCGGCGGAGTAGGGCAGCAGTTGCATGCCATTCGGGATCGGCTCCTCAATTTGGTTGCCGATATCGAAGCTGCCATCGACTTTGGCGACGAGCGGATTCGAGATGAGGCGTCCACGGCTCAGACAGCGTTCTGGGCTCAGGTCCATGCTGAAGTGTCGGCAGCTACTGAGGCGTTGGCCGAGTGCAGCAAGCGACTGGCGGCGAGGGATGCTGCCGCGACCGGGCAACTGCCGCGGGTGGTGCTTGTCGGCCGACCCAACATCGGCAAGAGCAGTCTCTTCAATGCCCTCGTAGGACACCCTGCTGCGATCGTTGCTGACGAATCGGGAACCACTCGCGACTGGATCTCCGCCAGACTGGAAGACTCCGCGGCTGGCGTTTTCAGAGGCACACAAACGGCCTGCATGCTGGTGGATATCGCCGGCGTGGGTAGCGGCCATGACGGCCATGATGGCCATGATGGGGATGGCCCGGCGGCCATTCAAAGGGCAGCAGTCGCCAGCGCCATCGGGGAGGTGTCGAGGGCCGATGTGGTGGTCGTGTGTCGCGATGCAAGCGATGGATCAACGGATGCATCGAGCGATCAGTTCATGGATCTACTCCACAGAATGGATCGAACCGCAGGCTCGGTTGTGCAGCGACTGGCTGTGGCGACTCGCTGCGATCGGGAAGCGACCGGGCCCATTGCCGTTGGGGCACTCGCTACCAGCAGCGTCACCACCCTCGGTATCGATGCCTTGCGGCAAGCCATTTTTCAGGCTATCTCTACACTGCCCGGGTATTTTTCCGCCGCCACGCTTCGCATGCGCGTGGGTGTTGATGCCACCGCCACGAAGTTGGCGGAGGCATCCGCAATGGCGGCTCTCACGCAGGCTGGTGGCACTCAGGACGAAGCAATTGTGGCCAGCCTCCTCACCGTCGCGATCGATTCTCTCGGAGCAATCACTGGCGCCGAGGTCGGCACGGATATCCTCGATCGCATCTTTTCCAGGCACTGTATCGGCAAGTAGCGAGCACGGGACAAAGTGCGCCGCATAGCGTTTAATGTGTTTTGCGAACTGCTTTTTTCCTGCCGCGAGGGCGAGCAGGCACCGGCTGTTCCCGCTGAGGAGCCTCGTCCGAGAATTTGTCTGCCTGCCCCGTGAGTTCGTAGAGGAAACGGCTTGGTCGACTGGGCCGACTCTTGCCCCATTTCATCCGTGTGAGACAGAGCGAGAGCGTGAGGCGTTTTTTTGCACGCGTCACGCCCACATAGCAAAGCCTGCGTTCCTCGTCGATTGCTTGCAGTCCGTCGTTGAGCGAACGGTGGTGCGGCAAGAGCCCTTCCTCCATGCCAACCATCCAAACGCAATCAAACTCAAGACCCTTGGCCGCATGAAGGGTCATTAACCGCAAGACATTCCCCTTTGGCTTGTCGTCTCGAAAGCGTTCGGTCTCGGTGACATCCAGCACAAGCGCATCCAGAAAGTCGCGGATAACCTGCGAAAACTCTCGTCGCCCTCGGTGCGCACAGTCGTGTGCAGCCAATGCGTTGACAAGTTCCTCAACAGAGCCCCATCGCGCATCTTGTTCGGCCGGATCGGCGTACTCCTTGGTCAGGAACCGCCGATAGCCGACACTCTCAAGCAGTGAACCGAGGGTTTCGGCTGCCGGCTTGTGCGAAGCGGTGGCCCGTATGGACACAAGCCGCTCGAGGGAGTCGATGCCTGCCCGCGCGTTTGGAGAGAGTTTGCCCTCTTGGCGGCACGCCAGGAGTTCGCTCCAGAGGCTATGCCCCGTGATCGTTGCCGCAGTCCTCGCCGCAGCGATTGTCTGTGCCGAGAGACCTCGCGGTGGCACGTTGGCAATGCGTAGCAGGGCCATGTCGTCGTCGGGTTCGATGAGGAAACGTAGAAAAGACATCACATCTTTCACCTCACGGCGGTCGAAGAACGAACGACTGCCAACGAGTTCGTACGGGATGTTGCGGCGTCGCAGTTCCTGTTCAAAGACGCGAGTTTGCTCGCCGGTGCGCACTAGAATCACCGCCTCATGGGGCAGAACCTCTTTGAGCCGCAAGCGGTCTTCTACTTCAGCGGCCACGCGACTGGCCTCGTCAAGCTCGTCTTGGGCTTGAATGATCACCGGCGATAAGCCCGATGGCGCGGTAGAGATGAGCTTTTTACCGTGACGACGTGTATTGCAACTGATGAGTTGATTGGCAGCCAAAATGATCTCGGGAGTTGAGCGGTAGTTTTCCTCAAGCCGCACGGTGACTGTCTTTGGCCAGCGGTTCGGGAATTCGAGGATGTGCGAGATTTGGGCTCCTCGCCAACCGTAAATCGACTGATCGTCGTCTCCCACGACGCACAGACTTTTGTGGTCGCGCGCCAACGCCGTGATGATTCGCTCTTGTGTGCCGCTGGTGTCTTGATATTCGTCTACCAAAATGTGATCAAAGCGTGCTGCCTCGTTGCGTCGCACCTGTTCGTGCAAGACGAATAGTTCGTCCACGACCAGCAGCAGATCATCAAAATCGACAGCGCCTGCCTGCCGCAAGGTCTGCTGGTAGCGTCGGTAGCCCGCTGCCGCAAGAGTCCATGAGTCGGCGGCATCATCGGCGAGCGTGTCGAGTGCCGCATCGGGGCGAACGGCCGCACTTTTCCAGCGGCTAATGCGGTCGATCAAATCTCCAGGCCTGAGGATCGCATCGGCCACTTTGAGCTCCTTCAGCACCTTGCGGGCGATTGATTCCTGCTCGCCGCGGTCGACGATGGCAAACCGCTCGGGGTAGCCCAGCGTTCCCGCATGGCGTCGCAACACCCGCACGCACAAGGAATGAATCGTGGAGATCTCTGGCTTTTCGTGCGTCTTGGATTCCAGCAAAGTGCCGGCTCGAGCCAGCATTTCCTTGGCTGCCTTGTTGGTGAACGTCACGGCCAGAATCCTAGACGGGCGAGCGCCAGTGCGCACCAAGTGTGCCATGCGAGCGATGACCACTCGCGTTTTTCCTGTGCCAGCCCCAGCCAGTACGAGCAGTGGGCCAATCGGGGCATGCACAGCTTGGGTTTGCCCCGCATTGAGAGCCATGGTCGTGGTCTTACGACCACGCTGACGGGAATCCTTGTGTCCGCCAGCGACGGCATGGCCGGTCGGTGCTGTGCCGCCGGCAGAGGCGTGCCGGGTGGAGTTCGTTGTCACAGGCATCTCGCTGGCTCAAAAAAAGCACGAAAATCATTCCAGAACTGTTCCTCCAACTGTACCAGATCAATACCGAGAGATCGCCTTGACGCAGTGGACGTGGAAGTTTCTATTGGGTTGCCGTGGCAGCGGATGCCGGTCGTGCCCATTCCTGGAAGCACGGGATTGACGTGGTCACGACTCGAGGAGGCTAGTAGGCGATGCAGAGCGAACGACGACACACTCAGCGACGGCCTGACGAGCAAGAGCGACGATCGCTTCAGACCCCTTTGGCCAATGTCGACTTGGGCGAACTCGAGAACAACGCGCTCGCTGAAAAAACGATTGAGCTCATCGATCGTGTGCGACCCTATTTGAATACGATTCTCATTGCGGCCGCTGGGGTCATGCTCGCGGCAGTTGGCTTTAGTCTTGTAGCGTCTCAGTCGGCGGCCAACCGTTCGCAGAGTTGGGATGCGTGTCTTTCCGCGCTCTCAGGGGGCGATATTGAGGCTTTCAACGAAGTGGTAAGACGCTACCCTGGAACACCGGCCGCGGAGTGGGCCAAGCTCGTACTTGCTGATGTTTCCTTGAGCGATGGTGCCGAGTTGCTTTTTGTGGATAAGGATCGCAGCACGCCTCGCCTGCAGGCGGCGGTCGAACTCTACACTTCAGTCATCGCCGAACGTCCGCAAGGGATGCTCCTGGAGCGGGCCATTTTCGGCCTTGCAAAAGCGCGTGAAAGTCTTGGGCAGGTGGGTGAAGCACAGTCGGGATACGAGGCTATTGCTGCTGAATTTCCTTCAGGTGCTCTGGCTCAGCTTGCCGCTGGGCGGGCTGCAACGCTCAAGCGGGAATCCTCACGACAGTGGTACGACTGGTTTGCGGCGCAAAAGATTTCCCCGCCGGCTGCATCCCCAGCAGTCCCGGCCGCTGGAACTCCAGGGACCATAGTTGAAGCCACTGGAACTGCGCTGCCAGCGACTGTCGTGCCGCCTGCTGCAGGTGATGCACCTGGGCCAAAGGCAGATGATGATGCCTTTCTGAACCAGGAGTGATCGACTGGACGCATTGCCTCCGCAGCCACAGCCGCAGTCATTTCTTCCAGGAGACGTTCTGTCGCTCACGGTGGCTCAGGATTCGGTCGGATCTCGCCTAGACGTTTTTCTGACGCGTCAAGTGAGTCATCAGAGCCGTTCTTATCTGGCCAGGGCAATCGAGAAGGGAGCGGCGAGAGTGGATGGAATTGTGGCCCGTGCGTCGCTCAAGTTGCGTGCGGGGTCGCTCGTCTCTTTCATCGTGCCACAGCCCCCACGAGCCGGCCCGGCTGCCGAAGAGATCGACTTGGACTTTCTTTACTGCGACGACGCTATGGCCGCCGTGAATAAGCCCCCAGGGATGGTTGTGCATCCCGCAAAGGGCAATTGGCAGGGTACGCTTGCCGGTGCGCTCATGTGGCATTTAGAGCGACGCAATGAGCGAAAAGATGACGCCGACAGCGCTGAAGCGGATGCCGCACAACCCGTTGGAGGCCTTTCGAGCGTCGGTGGCCCGACACGACCCGGGATCGTTCACCGCCTCGATCGCGATACCAGCGGGGTGATTGTCGTGGCACGCTCTGAAGAAGCTCACCACAAACTAGCCAAGCAATTTGAAAATCGCACTGTGGAAAAAACATACCTAGCGATCACGCAGGGGCAGCCGCAATTTGATCGCGATGAAATCAATCTGCCAATTGGCATCCACCCCTACCAGCGGGAAAAAATGACTGTACGCCGCGACCATTCCACGAGTCGGGATGCCGTCACTCGCTACGAGGTGATCGAGCGATTTCGCGGAGCAGCACTGGTGCAACTCTCACCCAAGACCGGCCGGACCCACCAGATTCGAGTGCATCTGGCAGCCATTGGCTGTCCCGTTCTCTGTGACGCGCTCTATAGCGGTCGGTCGGTGATTGAACCGTCATTCTTTGATATCAAGGAAGTTGCAGGTGCGGCAGTGGATCCAGATGCTCCATTGATTCGGCGCCAGGCCTTGCACGCAGCCAGTCTGGCTCTTCTCCATCCCATAACCAACGAACGAATGGTCTTTGCCGCGCCGATACCCAGCGATATCGAGCGAGTGTTGGCCGTGCTTAGGAATGCTTAATCGGTGTCGCGATGCCGTCATCCCCGCAGGCAGGTTCGCCCAAGAGCAGCATGGCGCGAGGAAGCGTTGAGTCGATCACCCGTGACAGGGCCACAATAAAGCCAGCCGCTCCATCCCGAAAGCCCCCCTGCAGAAAATAGCTTTTCGAAAAAATGGCACACGCGCGCAGGGGGAGCATCCACGTGTGAACCCGCTGCTTTTTACGACGCATGATCTCAGACTTTAATCGGGCGTACTGAATCGAGCGGGCAATCACATCGCTACAGGTGTCGTAGCTCCTGTGCATCATGGACCCTGGCAGAAGGGTGGGGAGGCGGTATCCACGAACCCGTTCGTGGACGATGTGCGATGTAAAGCCAGCCGTCCTGCGGTGAAAGAGCCTCACGACTCGGTCGGCTCTCCATGTGCCGTGCCGCAGTTCGCGAGAACCGATAAACGTGCGTCGGCGGATCGACCAGCAGGCCGTGGGGTTAGAAAGATCCAGCGTCCGAATTGCATTGATGGCCTCACTGTCGAGCACTTCGTCGTCGTCGAGCGAGAGAATCCAGTCGTGTGAGGCGCTCTCCACTGCACGTTGTTTTTGCGGGCCGTAACCGAGAAATGCTTGGTGTTCCACGCGGGCCCCGGCAGCACGCGCGATTTCGATGGTGGCGTCGGTGGAGCCCGAATCACACACCAGTCGCTCGTCGCAGAAATCAACGCATGCCAGCGTGTCTGCGAGGTGCTTGGCGCCGTTGAGCGTGATAATAACAGCCGAGATTGGGAGCAGGACAGGCATCATGGCCCCAGGCCGTTGGGCACTCTGGAATCGAGCATCGTGGCATTTGACAGATCATCTGTATGCTTCTCTGGCATGCTGATGGGTTGAGCGTCACCGGCCACGGTGAGCGGAAACTCCAGTACAAATGTGCTTCCTTGGCCGGGCTGGCTCGTGACCCGGATGTCACCGCCGTGTTCACGCAGAATCTTGCGGCTTACTGTTAGCCCAAGGCCTGTGCCTCGCGATCCCTTCGTCGACACAAAGAGATTGAAAATATCGTTCAGCATTTCGGGGCTCATCCCCTCGCCGTTATCGCTCACGATGATCCGCACCCACCCAGCAGCGTGGTCGCATTCGAGGAGAATCTGGACGTCTGCTTTGGGCTTGTTTTCGACGGCGTCTATCGCATTCGTCACAACGTTGAGCACGGCCCGCGAGAGGGCTTCTGGATCGAACACGAGCCGCGGAAGATCGGTGGGAGGTTTCCAGCGAATCGTGGTATGCATTTCGGTGGCGCGCTGCTGCACGGTTTCGACGATATCGGTAACCAGTGCAACTAAATCAGAAGGCACGGGATCGGGCTCACGTTCTTTGCTAAACGAGAGCATGTCCATCACCAGCGATGATATTTTATTTTGGTTGCGAGCCACGATGTCCCAGCCCTTGCGCAACACAGCCGCGTCGTCGTTGTCGAGCCCCATCTCGACTAAATAGCTGCCACCACGAATGCCCTGCAATATGTTTTTTATGTGGTGCGAAAGGGTGGCAATCGTCTGGCCGACAGCCGCCAGCCGCTCCGACTGCACCATCGCCGAATAGTAGGTGGTGTCTTCTACCGCCAACGCCGCCTGATGGCCGATCGCAATCATCAGTTTGAGATGTTCGTCGGTAAATCGTCTCTGTCCCGATTCGATGACCTCCGAGAGCGGCACGTTTGTGTCGACGTAGAGCACGCCCACCGTGTCGTAGCGTCCCTGAAGCGGCACGCAGATCGCTTCGCGTACGCCCGTCCGCAAGACGCTGTTGCCGGCACTGAAGCGATCGTCGTCTTGGGCATCGCTTGTGAGCACTCCTTCGCGTCGGTCGAGCACATAGTCGAGGATCGTGCGGCTGATTGCCAAGGAAGTGGCGCCTCCCGGTTGGCGGTCGCGTCGGGCCTTAATCTGAAGTTGCCGCGTCTCCGGATTGAGCAGCATGATGCATCCGCGATCGGCCTCGATCCATTCAAAAACGAGTTGCAGAACGCGGCCGAGTAACTCGTCGATATCGAGGGTGTGGCTCACGGCCAGCGATGTGCGATACATAACCTGCAGGTTGCTACGAGCTCTTGCGAGCCAACGGTTTTGCGTGTCGTCCGGCAGCATCTCGCCCATCTCGGCATCGTCATCGCGTAAGGTACGCACAATTCGAGAGCCATCGGCGCTGCTGGAGGGTGGTACGATGTCAACCATGCTGATCGAGGGTTCATCTGCGCGGTCTTTGGAATAGACGAACACAGTGCGTCCGACCTGGATTTGGTCGCCGGTGGTGAGTTCGGCGCGTTCCACCTTGCGATTGTTGAGGAATGTTCCATTGCTGCTTTTGAGGTCGCCCACAACAAAGGTGTCGCCGACTCGACGGATTTCTGCATGCCGGCGGGAAACCTCGTTATCTTCCACCTGCACGAAGTTGCCCGGTTCGCGGCCAATGCTCATGGCCGCGGTGCTGGCAGTGAGGTCGTAGCGGACCCCTTTTTTTTGACCTTGAATAACAAACAGAGACGGCACGAGGGAAACACTCCTGTGGGCAGCCGAAGACCTATGCAAATCGACCAGTCCAAATTCTGTCATAGACACCGCTGATCGGGAAGCGGCAACTGGGATAGAATACGCCTGATGGCCGAAAGAGCGATCAGTCGAGCGTCTTTTGGCCTCCTGAGCTCCGCGTGGAGCAGGTGTTGGTTGATTGGACCATCGAGGATTGTATGACTCAACGAGTTGTGTTGGAGGCGACGAGGACTTCTCTCTGGGCGGCCGTTGATCGCCTTTTGCCATGCGGGCTCCACCGATGGTTGGTGCTCAGCCCGGCAGTCCTCTTGTGTGCGCTGACGATCTGTCAGGTGTTTGTAACGCGAGCCCGAGCTGAAGGTCCCGTGCCGCCGAGTGATCAGGATGGCTTGCGTGACCGTCTGCGAGAGGAAGTTGAGTGGTTGGCTTCGCCTGATCGCGAAGGGCGAGGCCCAGGTACACGCGGAATGAATCAGGCAGCCGATTGGATTGCCGAACAGCTTTCAAAGGCGGGGCTCATCACAGAGTTCGATGGCAAAGGGCCATTCCAGAATTTTTCCATGACGCTTGAGGCCAAGCCAGGGCCCGCCACAAGCAACATCGCCGAAATCATCGGGCCACCCAACGCGGATGGATCTGCTCGTGTCCAGTCGCTTCAGCTCGGTAAGGATTTCACGCCGTTGGCCGCCGGCGGCTCGGGGGAGTTTGATCTTCCGCTGGTGTTTGCCGGCTATGGGATCACTGCACCGGCTGAACAATACGACGACTACGCGCCGCTCACCAGCAAGGCGGCCAACAAAGGGGCGGCAGCGATTCTACTTCGACAGGAGCCTCAAAAAGACAATCCGCACAGTGTGTTCGATGGCAATCAGGCATCCCAATACGCTGCGCTTTCCAGAAAGGTAGCGAACGCATCGGAGCATGAGATGGGCGGAATCGTGTTTTGTAATGATGCCTCCGATTCAGAAAACGCACTCATGCCATTCAGCCGTGCTGGCGATGGTTCTGACCGACGCGCACTGCCGATTCTTCAAATCAGTCGCGAGTTAGTCAGCGTCCTCATGACTGAAAGTCTGGGCAAAAATCTTGCCACAATTGAAAAGGCGATCGACGAGACGTTTGAGCCGCAGAGCGCCCCATTGAATGGGTGGCGGCTTCGAGGCCGCGTGGCCATTGATCGCGTGGAGTCGGAAACAAAAAATGTTTTGGGAATGCTGCGGGGCACGGGCCAAGGGTTCCGCACCGCAGACGGCGAGGCCCCGGATTCGGGCAAGGGAGCCCCCTCTGGGGGCGAGGCCGAAGTTGTTGTACTCGGCGCGCATTACGATCACCTTGGCTACGGTGGAGTCAATTCGGCAGCTCCCGGCGAGAAAACGGTGCACCATGGCGCCGACGATAACGCGAGTGGTGTGGCCATGCTTGTGGAAGTGGCACGGCTGTTATCGCACGAGGGACCGTTTCCTCGCAGTGTGCTTTTTGTGGCATTTTCTGGTGAGGAGCGTGGGTTGCTAGGCAGTGCGCATTACACAGCCAATGCCGCAGTGCCGCTGGCTAACACCGTTGCGATGGTGAATCTTGACATGGTTGGTCGCCTCGACGGCAACAAGATTGTCATCCACGGCACCGGTACGGGCAGCGGACTCGATGCGATGGTCGATCGACTTGTTGGCACCCATGCCTTCGACGTGGCCAAGGAGCCAGGCGGCTTTGGCCCAAGCGACCATTCGAGCTTTTATGCGAAGCGAATCCCTGTCTTACACATCTTCACAGGGTCGCACTCCGACTACCATCGTCCCACAGACACCCCCGATAAGATCAGCTACGAAGGAATGGCCCGCATCACGCGTCTTGTGGCTGATGCCGTGCGTGAGCTGGCGACGTCTCCCGCAAGGCCTCAATACATTGAGGTGGCATCCAAGATGTTTGCTGGGGGCGGTGACCGCCCCTACTTTGGCAGCATCCCCGACTTTGGAAAACCTGGGAACGGCTATGCCATTACAGGGGTAACCAAAGACTCGCCCGCAGCACGTGGCGGGCTTCTAGGCGGTGATAGAATTGTGCGAATCGGGGCAAGCGCTGTCACGGGTCTGGAGGATTTCGACAGCGCGCTGCGGAAGCACAAGGGGGGCGAAACGGTGCCCGTTATCGTCCTGAGGGACGGTGTGCAGGTTTCGCTGGACGTCGTTTTGGATCCGCCTCGATGAGGCCGATTAGAGCACCGCACGCGCGTGCCCCTTCACGCCGTTTACTGCCCACGAGCCGAGTTTTCGTGCTTATTTTTGGTCTTGAGTCGCTCGCCACCGCCTGACATGATCCCGCCCGCTTCGGATTCCCGTCGTGGCCACGGATGGCTGCCCTCGGTGTTTTTAGGCCCGAATGGCTCAGGGCAAGTCAAATAAGCAAGGAGTGCATTGTGAAGTTGCAAAATGTGCAGTGGCAGCAGGTGAGTGTTCTGTGCGTGGCGGTGGTTGCCATGCTGGAAATCGGTGAACTCTCGGCGGTTGCTCAGGCGCCAGCGACGCCCACTTCGCAGTCAGGGCCTGCAAACCATGTAGCCGTCATCGATGTTGGCTACGTCTTTAAGAATCACGCCCGCTTCAAAGTGGCGATGGACAAGATGAAGGATGAGGTCATGGCGGCGGAGAATGGCCTCAAGTCCGAGCGGGACCGCATCAACAGCGTGATGGAACAAATCAAGGGTTTCAACGTCGGCACGCCAGAATACAAGAAGCTTGAGTCCGAGATAGCCAAGGCGCAGGGCGACTTCAATGTCAACGCCCAGTTGCAGAAGAAGGATTTTATGGAGCGTGAGGCAAAGGTTTATCTTCAGGTCTACACAGAGATTGAAAAAGCAGTGGAGCAGTTCGCCCGAGAGCATCGCATTGCTATCGTGCACCGTTTTGATGGAGAGCCAGTCGAGACTGGTGATCGCAATCAAATTTTGCGAGGGATCACGAAGCCGATTGTCTATCTGGAGCCGGGCATCGACATCACTCCGGATATCCTCAAAATGCTCAACGGATCGGCCGTTGCCGCTGGAGCCGCTGGTTCACCTCCCCGCACTCGATAGTTGTTTTGCGACCGTCCCGTGAGCGGCCGCCGCTGTGGCCTTTATAGATATGCCCCACACCCAATGCTTCCGGTCGCAGCGGACGCTCCGTCGACCAGCGGTTGTCTCCGGCTTCGGCTATTGGACCGGCAAGAGAATCCGGGTGGAACTGGAGCCTGCGTCTGCCGGTACCGGTGTGGTGTTCGTGCGGGCCGATATAGATCCGCCAGTGAGAATCGCAGCGACGGTCGAGAATCGGATTGAAGCATCCAGCCGCACCAATCTCGCTGTGGCTGGAGGTCGCGTACAAATGGTGGAGCATCTCTTGAGCGCATTGGCAGGCATTGGGATCGACTGCTGCGTGGTGCGGGTCAATGGCGAAGAGTTGCCAGGTATGGATGGTTCGTCGCAGGCGTTTGTAGAAGCGATTGACGCTGCCGGCGTGGAGGATTTGGGTGCACCCTTGGAACCGCTTGTCGTCACGCAACCCGTGCGGATTGGCGATAGCGAATCGTGGATCGAGGCAATGCCTCCCTCCTTTCCAGGGCTGTCGATCGAGTATGTGCTGGATTACGGCCCTGGGCCAATCGGCCGGCAGGAGTTGTCGCTGCGAGTGACGCCCCAGACATATCGCGACGAGCTGTCCCAAGCCAGAACATTTATCTCCGTCGAAGACGCCGAGCGGATGCGAGCCGACGGGCGCGGGCTGTCTGTATCGCCTCGAGATCTGCTTGTATTTGGGCCAGATGGGCCTGTTGGCAACCGGCTGCGGTGGTCCGATGAGTGCGTGCGGCACAAAGTATTGGATGCCGTTGGCGATCTGGCGTTGGCTGGCCGTCCACTGCACGCGCATGTGCGTGCCTGTCGCAGCGGCCATAGGCTCAATGCCAAGTTGGTGGGTCGGTTGATGGCGATGTGGTCCGAGCGTCGCGTGCGTGTGACAGCCTAACCTTGGGTCAGCAGAAAACGCTTTTGTGATGATGGCTGGAGTCTGTGGTATGCCAGGAATGCACGACAATTCATCGCGACAAGTTCACCCATTTCGGGGTGCAGATGCCGTCATTGCCCCATCGGCCATCGTAGAGTCGGGTGCGCGGATCGCAGAAGATGTGAGGATTGGTCCTTTCTGCGTGATCTCCAGCCAAGCAGTGATTGGTCGGGGCACGGTGCTCGAAAATAATGTTACGGTGATGGGAGACGTGGTTCTCGGCGAACGCAATCGTATTTTCCCCAATTGTGTGATCGGAGCCGAACCACAGGACATCAGCTATGAAGGCACGCGCACTCGGGTTGTGATTGGGAATGACAATATTATTCGCGAGGGAGTCACGATCAACCGCGCCTCCGAAAAGGAAGACGGCCAGACCACTGTCGGCAGTTCAAATTTCCTGATGGCCTGCTGTCACGTGGCGCACGACTGCCAGGTGGGCGACCGGGTCGTTCTAGCCAATGGCACACTTCTCGGCGGGCACGTTCGCGTGCATTCGCACGCCTCGCTCTCCGGGGGCGTTGCCGTGCACCACTGGGCAACGATTGGCGGATGGTCATTTGTTGCTGGGCTTTCTCGGGTGCTGCACGATGTGCCGCCGTTCATGCTCTGCGAGGGTCTTCCAGCTCGTCCGCGATGCATTAATGTCGTGGCGCTCAAACGCAGCGGATTTTCACAGGAATCGATCGAGGCGATTGCCGAGGCGCACCGCTTGCTCTACCGCGCGAAGGTTGGGCAGGAGCAAGCAAGAGAAGTTTTACGGTCGCAGGGGATGCTTTTGCCGCACGTCAACGAGTTGCTCACATTTCTTTCCCATCAGCAGGAAGGGCGACACGGTCGCGCCCGCGAACGCCGGAGGGCCGCATGACCCAAACGAGATGCCAAACTATGAATCGAACCAAAGTGGCTGTGATTGGATGTGGACACCTCGGCACAATTCATGCGAGGCTCCTCGCTGCGAGGGAGGATGTCGAACTCGTGGCCGTCGTCGATCCATCCGCCGCGTCGCGAGATCGGGTGGCCCAGTCGCACGGATGTAGGGCGATCGGTGACCCGTACGAGTTGGTTGGTCTCGTGGCAGCGGCCATCGTGGCTGCGCCAACAGGACTCCATGCCGCAGTGTCGCTGCCATTGCTTGAGGCGGGACTCGATCTGCTTATCGAAAAGCCGATCGCCGCGAGCGTCGAAGATGCCCGTGCGATTGTTACGATGGCCAGACGCCACGCTCGTGTGGTTGCGGTTGGGCACGTCGAGCGGTTCAACCCGGCCTGGCAAATGGCCGTAACGCGGGCCGGCCGCGTTGTGTCGCTCGAATCGGCGAGGATGGCGCCCTTTTCATTTCGCTCAATGGATGTTGGGGTCGTCCACGATCTGCTGATTCACGACATTGATCTGGTGCTCTCGCTCAATCCAGGACGATTAGACCGAGTGGATGCCCATGGTCTTATTGCCACCGGCGGCCACGAAGACGCTGTGCGAGCGAGGCTCGTCTTTTCATCAGGGCTTGTGGCAGATCTTTCGGCATCCCGGATCCATCCAGCGATGGAGCGGAGAGTGACACTATGGTCGAGCGATGCGATCATTACAGTCGACTTCAACGCGAAGTCAGTCGAAGTGGTTACACCATCCGATGCGGTTCGTAGCGGGCGGTTTGTCGCCGCCGATGTGCCGATGGATCAGCGTGCAGGACTCAAGGAAAAATTCTTCGAGTCGATCCTGCACCGTCAGACGCTGGCGGTGCCAGAAGCCAATGCGATCGTGTGCGAGCACGACGATTTTCTGTCGGCTATCCGAACGGGCCGTGCGCCCACGGTGCCAGCGTCGGCTGGTGCCGCTGCGTTGGAAATCGCCAACCGGGTGATCGACGGGCTGGTGTGCACCCGCTTGGGAGCGGAGGCCGGTTGCTCCACGGTGTCGATTGCCGCCTGCGGGGTACCTGGGTTTCCGTACCGTAAAACCGGTTGAGTTTGCCCCGACCACGCTGCGCTACGCCAAGTCGCGGTCTTGAAAAAGGATCAGCGCTACCAAGAGTGCCACCGTGGAATAAAGTGCGGCATAGAGCGCAGCCCAGCCCAAATAGCTCCACGGCACAGGCACTCCCCCCACAACGGCCGCCTCGATCGTGAAATGTTCGAGTACTGGCAGGATCGTGGCAAAGAGTTGCCCTACAAACCGCACAATCGCAAACTTTCCCACACTGGACTGCACAATGAGTGGCACAAGATGCCCAAGCGCATAGACGGTGAAGCAGACGATCAGGTTGGGTACCATTCCCAGTCGCGTGGAGACGGCGAGGCTCACTGCCGCTAAGAGAATCGTTTCCAAGAGCGACAGCACAAGACCCGGTACAACCGTGATCATCTCATCGGCGCAATCGCGCCAGAGCGGATCAACCTTCGCCCCCTCCCGGGCGTCGTACACGACCTTGAGGCTCGTTGTCATCAGTAGAACGCTGCCGAGAATGAGAAACACGAGGAGCGCCACAAGCACAAGCCCGGCAAACTTCCCCAGAATGAACTGCCGACGAGTGAGGGGCTTCGAGAGCACCGTAAGGGCTGTGCGGCCCTCGATTTCATCGGCCACAGAGACGCTGGCCGTCCAGACGACGACCAACAGCGCCAGCACTTTCACAAGCGTGAGGCCGCTGTCCTTGAGCATTTTTACGTCTTCGCCAAACGTGTTGTAGGGGATGACGATAAATGCCATGAGCAACACGGCACCGACAATGATTGCGACTGCGAAAATTGGCTGGCCGATCGCTTCCTTCGTTGTGGCAGACGCCACCGCCGCGATGCGCCGCGGCACCAGACGAAACAGCAAGTAGAAGCCGGCGATGGTGAGCAGCGTGACAGCGGTCCAAGGCAGAATGGCTGTCTGCGAAAACTCCGGCACCAGCCTCGAGCGGATTGTGAGCCGCACTGATTTATCCGAGGAGTTTGTGGCCTCCAGCTTGGCTCGTTGGCCCAGGAAGGGATTCATCCTGCCCTCACTTCGCTTCCATTGCCACGGTGTAGCAGCGGAAAGCTCAACGTCAGGTACCTTCACCAACGCAAAGCCCTCGATCGGCTGTTGCGTGCGTACGGTGAGTGGGGCATCGCTCTGCAGTTCAAAGGATTCAAGCTCCTGAGGCCTCAGGTCGATCGGAATTTCCTGAAGCACGGCGCGGGGGGCAATATCGATGGATTGCTGAGCACCTTGAGCGGCGAGCAATCGAGCGAGCGAACGTCCGATGGCATCCAGCGGCACCAGTGGCGTCAGTGCGACCGCCAGCGCAGAAAGAGTCAGGAGCAGCCATGCCATGGGGCCAGCAAACCCATCGCGGAGACTTAGCTTGGCCTCGGCTGCGGCCCGAGGCGATAGCAGCAGCAAAGTGCCCCATGCGAGGAGGATGACGGCGATGGCAACGATCGCGCCCATACCGAGCAGCCAGATGGGCGGTAGGGCGATGAGCCATCGATTGGCAAGAAGTGGCGTCATGGCGTCATGGTGTCATGGTGTCATGGTTATCAAAAAGGGACTGCGGTGACCGACCGAACCTTATTCTGCACTGGCGGCCGATTCGATGGAAGTTGCTGCTGCATATGGGCCTGCTAGAACGGTGGTACTGGGACCGTCGAGAGGCCAGCAGTCGAGCACGCGACGGATATCCTCGAGTTTGATGCTTTCCACAATCTGAAGGTCGTCGGAGACAGACCGGTAGGTGCCCTTGTGGGCCCATTCGACTCCGATACTAAATAGCCGACGCTGCGGTCGCTCGCCCCCGAGCACAACGCGTCCAGCCAGCTTGTTGCGAGCCTGTTCCAACTCCGCTGCGCTGATGCCAGCACCCGCTCCATCACGGTCTTGTGCTGTCCGCCCCGCTGCATCCCGATAGATGTCTTGGATGCGGGCCAGCAGTTCTACAACGTCTTGGGCATCGCAGGAAAGCTGCGTTCCAAACAGACCGGCGTCCAGAAAATCAAAGTGGTGGCAGGAAGCATTCTCGGCCTCACCTGAATCGACCAGTGACCAGTAGAGTCGGCTGCCGGAGTCGTCTCCCAGGATGGTCGCCAGTAGTTTTGAAGCAAAGCGATCTGCGTGATCTCCCGCCGGACCCGAGGACAGTCGCACGGCATATTCCAGCGACGCAGTCGGACGCGTTATGTATTCGAGGCTGGAACGACTCGCTAGCGTTCGACCCTCGAAGGGCACACGTCGTGGCGGCGATTCCATGGGCTCCCATTCGCCGCAGAAACGTCGCGCCGACTCTACGAGTTCGCCGAAGTTGACAGCACCGCTGGCCGCCAGCACGATCGTGCCTGGGGCGTAGCGGCGGCGGTGGTAGTCTCGCATGGCCTCGATGCTCAACGCCTCGATCGACTCAACGGTTCCCAGCACGCTTCTGGCCA
>QWQH01000107.1 GCA_003670915.1 Planctomycetota bacterium
CAGCGGAATCGCATTGACCAGCGACCGGGACCGCATCGACACTTCGAGGTCATCGCTCATTTCAGCCGCTGTCAGGAGCGCATCTAAGGCCGTCGGCCCAATCGCTTGAATGGCCGCCGCGGCCGCTTCCCGCTTGTGATAATCGCTATTGCCCAAATTGGCGATGAGCGCAGAGAGCGACTCGGCCGTGGGCTCATCGGACTCTAGCAGTTCCTTTTCCAGAGGCTTGTCCGACGCGAGTGCATCCGCTTGGATGCCGGCGCACGCGGGCGAAACTGCCGCGAGCAGGAGGGATGGGAGCACGGCGTAGGCCCATACAAGGCACCGCGACGGTGAAAGCATGCGACGATTCCTCACAGCGCGACTTGGGAAGGCATGTGGCAGGGGCTTGGCTGTACAAAGCCAGACGGCCCGTTACCACACCCCAGTTTACGCCTGCGGGGGATCGTCGGGCAAGCTTTTCTATCCCGAGTGGACCGGTGCGAACCAGACGGCTTTTTGGCTCGAGGAAGATGTCGCTCAGGATTCGTCGGGCTGGATCCCCAGATCTCGGATCGTTACCAGCGACTCCAGTGGAATGCCTCGGGCCGCTAGGATTTCCTGGCCGCCTGCCAGCCGGTCAATGACCGTGATCACCCGCTCCACAATGAGCCCAAACTCTTGGGCCCTGTCGATGGCCACCAGCGATGATCCACCCGTGGTGATCACATCTTCAACGATCACGACGCGGTGGCCAGGCTCGACAGGCCCCTCGATAAATCGCTTTGTGCCGTGCTCTTTGGGCTCTTTACGCACGAGAAAACCCTTCATGGCAATCCCCTGCACACCGGCCATGGTGACCACGGCGCTAGTGACTGGATCGGCCCCGATCGAGAGGCCGCCGACGGCATCGGGCATCTGGCCGAGCGATTGCAGTCGCTGCAGAATCGCTTGGCCGATGAGCATCGAACCGTGGGCATCGAGCACCACTTGTTTGGCATCCAAATAAAAGCTGGCTTCGCGACCAGAGGCCAGACGGAACGTGCCTCGCTTGAGCGACTTGGAATGCACCAAGGCAATCAGTTCGGCGATGAGGGGCGAAGCGTTGCCCGAGGCGTGGGGCGAGGCAGGTGGGGTGGTATGCATGAGCGGTATGATAGCTCAACTGTGACCCCGTGGGCGAAAAGGGCCGTGGCAGCGATTCGGCCCCAGATCGCACGGCGTGCGGGACATTCGAATGCCTCAGGCTATTATAGAGCGTGTTGAGAGAGCATGTTCCTTCTGAGTGCCCTGAGGCCAGCCATGCGTAGTTGTCGCCCAAACATCACCCCCATCCCGATGCCTCTTTGGATGGTCTGCCTGGCTTTGAGTGGTATCCCAACCGGCTTCCTCGGCGGGCCGGCGCACGCAGAAGATCGAGGGGTTCCCGAGGCGATCTCGATCCCGCTGCGTCTGCCCATCACAGGCACGCGCGATACGCAGGTCGAGGCGGCGATCCTACGGCAACTCGAGCGGTTGCGGAGCCGGCCAAGGGAGCGGGGCGTGCTCGTCTTAGAGTTTGATACCAGCGAAGAGGAGGGTGGCGTCACCAGCGACTTTGGCCGGTCGTTGGAACTGGCGAGATTTCTCACCGACAGCAAGCTGGCTGGGATCAAGACCGTGGCGTTCCTACCACATGGCGCCAAAGGGCACGCGGTGCTCGTGGCCATTGCTTGCGAGGAGATTGTGATGGCTGCCGATGCGGTGCTCGGCCCAGCCAATGCCGACGCGATGGCTGTGGACGACTCGCTGCGGGCTGCGTACATGCAGATCGCAGACCGCCGCAAGACGGTGCCGCCAGCGGTGGCCTTGGCCCTGCTGGATCCGGCGGCAAAAGTTGTGCGGGTGTCAACCGACGACGGAGAGCAGTGTATCGAAGCCAAAAATCTGGACGCGCTGCGGAGTGCCGTGGCGGTCTTGGCCGTGGAGCCACTCGGGCCCATGCCGCTGGCATTGAGCGGTCGCCTGGGACGCGAGTTGGGCATTGTGCGAACCGTGGCCCGAACGCCAGCCGAACTGGCGCGAGGCTTGGGCGTTGACGAGCAGAGCCTGCGTGCCGATCCATCGCTGGAGGGCGGCTGGAAAGCGGTGCAGGTGGTGCTCGCAGGCCCACTCACAAGCGATGCGGTGGCTCGTACCCGCAGCCGCATCGACGAGGCGATTGCAGAGGGTGCCAATTTTGTTTGCCTGCGTCTGGACAGTCCGGGCGGGGCACCCGAGCAAAGCCTTGTGTTGGCGACGTGGCTGTCTGCACTCGATCCAGCGAGGGTGCGCACTGTGGCCTACGTGCCCCGAGAGGCACGGGGCGACGCATCGCTTGTCGCAATGGCGTGCGATGAGCTTGTGATGGCACCCGACGCTGTGCTGGGCGGAGAAGGTTCGGCCACGATTACCACTCGGCAGGCCGATGCCTTGGCCGTGGCATGGCGGGAGGGAGTTGCGAAAAAGCGGAGCCGTTCGTGGTCGTTGCCGGTCGCGATGGTGCACCCGGGCCTCGTTGTGCGCCGTGCCACGCAAGCGGCCAGCGGCCGCGTCGACTATTTTTCTGACGAAGAAATGCTCCTGCGACTGGATCGGGAGAGTTGGCAGTTGGGCGGGCAGGTTGGCATTGGGCCGATCCAATTGACCGGACGGCAGGCGGAGTCGCTCGGGCTCGCCACACACGTGATCGATAGCTTCGGTGGTCTGGCAAGAGTCTACGGTCTTTCAGGCGATGTCGCCCTGTCGGAGCCAGGTTGGGCCGATCGGTTGCTCGACGCATTGGCCAGCCCACAAGTGGCATGGTTGCTGCTCTTGATCGGCGGCGCGGGCCTCTACATCGAATTGCACACGCCCGGCCTCGGTCTGGGGGGCTTCGTGGCGATGGTGGCATTCATCGTCTACTTCTGGAGCCAGTACCTGCACGGCACCAGCGGCTGGTTGGAGGTGATGCTCTTTTTGGCAGGGCTCTTCTGTCTGGCCGCCGAGATCTTCGTGCTGCCGGGCATCGGCGTGCTGGGATTGGGCGGCGGACTCTTGGTGATTGCGTCGCTCGTGCTGGCCAGCCAATCGTTTGTGCTGCCGTCCAACGATTATCAGATCCGTCAACTGCAGTGGTCGTTGCTGGGCATTCTGGGCGCGGCGGTGGGCGTGGCAATCCTGGGCGTGCTGGTGCGCCGCTGGTTGCCGTCGACACCGTTGCTGCGCACTGTTTTGCTGGCCCCGCCCCCCCACGATGAGTCGCTCGACGCCGAGCATCTGGACGAGCTTCTGGGCCTAGAGGGCACCACCACCACCCGGCTGGCGCCTGCTGGGAAGGCCAGAATTTCTGGACGCTTGCACGATGTCACTAGCGATGGCAACCTCATCGAGCCTGGCACGGCGGTGCGAGTGGTGGACGTGCGAGGCAGCCACGTGCTCGTGAAGGCCGTGCTGCAGGCATCATCGGCTGACCAGACGACCACATGATGGCATGACAACATGACAGCATGACAACATGACAACATGACAACATGACACCATGACAACATGACCCGATGTGGAAACACGCAACGGGTACAAGTGGCACCAGCTTGTGTTGCAACGATTGGGATACGGAGTCCTCGGCGAATGAATGCACTGCTCTGGGTCGTCGTGCTGCTGGTGGTGGGACTGTGCGTGATGGTGCTGGAGGTGTTCGTGCCCTCTGGGGGCATCCTCGGATTCCTGAGCATCACGGCGATCGTGGCGGCAATTGCAACGGCGTTTCTAGAGCAGGGTCCAACCGCTGGGATGACCGTGCTGGCCGTGGCGGTGGTGGCCGTGCCCGTGGTGCTGTCGCTGGCGTTTCGCTGGTTTCCAGAAACGCCTCTGGGGCGTCGCGTGTTGCCGCCTCCCCCAATCGCTGCCGAGATGCTGCCCGACGCCTCTGGCCGGCAGCACACTCGCGAGATGGTTGGCCGCAGTGGCCACACGGTCATCGCACTGTTGCCGTGGGGCAGCGTTGACTTTGACGGCGAGCAACTGGATGCCGTCAGCGAGAGCGGCCCAATTGAGGCGGGCGTGGCCGTCGAGGCGGTGGGCGCGCAGGGCAGAGCGTTGATCGTTCGCCGATCGGAGGCTGGCCAATCTTTTCAGGCGACGGAACCAGAAAAACAAAAGATAGCTACGGAATCCAACCTTTCGCCAACGCTTGAATCGTTTGAATTTGATCAACTCCACCGGCCTTCCCCCTGACTGCCCTTTCGCACTGTTGGCCTGCAACAAGTGGTCACTTGAAAAGCAGTTTGTGCTGCGACCTTGCAACTATTGTCGCACGCCGCAGAATCGATGATCTGGGAAAGCAACGGCACTCGATAGTGAGGAGAGTTTTGGATGTCAGTCGACGTGGCAAACGGTGGACGAAAAATTCGCCTCGCGGTTGTAGGGCTCGGATTTGGCGCAGAGTTTATTCCGATTCATCAGCGGCATCCGCTGGTAGAACTCGCCGGCATCTGTCAGCGATCAAAAGAAAAACTCGATCAGGTGGGGAAGGCTTTTGGCGTTGAGAGACGCTGGAGCAATTATGCGGAGGTGCTTCAAGACAAGAGCATTGATGCGGTCCATATCAATTCGCCGATCCCAGACCATGCGTCGATGTCCATTGCCGCACTTGAAGCGGGCAAGCATGTGATGTGCACCGTGCCAATGGCGACACACATAGAAGACTGCAGAAAAATCGTCGAACTCTCCGAAAAGACCGGACTCAAATACATGATGGCCGAGACGGTTGTCTATGCTCGCGAGTTTCTCTTTTTGAAAGCGATGTCGGACCGGGGCGAACTCGGAAGGATTCAGTTTCTGCAGGCCAGCCACCAGCAGGATATGGACGGGTGGCCACACTACTGGCCAGGCCTACCGCCGATGCACTATGCCACGCACTGCGTCGGGCCGTGCTTGGCGCTCGAACGAAAAGATGCGCAGGAGGTGAGTTGCTTCGGATCGGGACGCATTCGCGAGGAACTCATTGCCGCATACGGCTCGCCATTTGCGATCGAAAGTGCGCATATCACACTGCGAGAGAGCGATGTGGTGGCCCGCGTGATCCGATCGCTCTTCGACACTGCCAGACAGTATCGGGAGAGCTTCGATGTGTACGGTTCAAAAAAGAGTTTTGAGTGGCAGTTGTGCGAGGGGGAAGAGCCTGTTGTGCATACCGCGAAGCTGCCCGAGTCAGAGATTCCACAACGGGTTGCCGTCGGCGACTTTGCAAACCTTTTGCCCGAGTCGATCCGTCGGTTTACAACCGGTGGCGTCTACGATGCCGACGACCATCAACATCTCTCATTTACGCAAGGCGGCGGCCACGGCGGCAGCCACCCACATCTGGTGCATGAATTCGTGACCGCGATAGTGGAGGGGCGCGATCCGTATCCCAATGCCCGTCAAAGCGCAAACTGGACCTGCACGGGATTGCTCGCGCACCAGAGTGCCATGAAGGGCGGAGTGATCTTGCAACTCCCCGAGTGGAGCTTGAGCGGTTGATGAGCAACAGTTCAACAAAGTGAAAAATACGCCTTCGGCATCGTCCTGTCACTCGAGCAGTGTCGGGCAGGTTGCTTTGACCCACGCGGCACATAGAACAGGATTCCAGAACGCGAAAAAGCATTTTCCGCGGCTGCAGCCGCGGAGAGGCAGCGGTCTACGTGCCAATTCTGTCGTGACAGTCAAGTGGTGGCAACGCACGCCGGATCAATCAATCGGGTATCCTAGGGTCAAGTTGCGCTGGTCTGTGCGACTCTACTCGATCCGTCACCGAATCCCTGCCCTTGGAGGTTGATGACCATGGCGTGTACTGGCAACCGGCTGGGCCGACGCGGATTTCTCTCGGTGGGCGCCGTTGGAGCGTTGGGTATCTCGCTGGCCGATGTGCTCCGCATGGAACACGCAAAGGCCGACATCAAAAACTACGCCAGCCGTGAAGGCACGGCCAAGTCGATCATCTACATCTATCTGCCCGGAGGGGCGCCTCACCAGGAGACCTTCGATCCCAAGCCTTTCGCGCCCGTCGAATACCGCGGGCCGCTGGGCAGCATCGAGACATCGATCCCAGGGCTGCGGCTGGGCGAAATGCTGCCGCATACCGCGAAAATCGTCGACAAGTTGGCCATCTGCCGCTCGATGACGCACGGCGAGGCGGCCCACGAACGTGGCACGCACAACATGTTCACCGGCTACCGGCCCAGCCCCGCGCTCCAGTATCCGAGCATGGGCTCGGTCGTGTCACACGAGTACGGTCCACGAAACAACCTGCCGCCGTATGTGTGCATCCCCAACCAGCCCAATGAGTTCGCGGGCACGGGCTATCTCAGCTCATCGTATGCCGGCTTCAGCCTCGGCAGTGACCCGGCCGACAAGAATTTCCGGGTCAAAGACCTTGGCCTTCCGGGCGGAGTGGATGGCACCCGGTTTGAGAAGCGGCGGCGGATGCTCGATGTCGTCAACGGCTACTTCCGCGAGAAGGAAAAAAGCGACTCACTCGACGCCCTGGATACATTTTACGACCGTGCTTACAGCCTAATCAGTTCGCAGCAGGCCCGCGAGGCCTTCGACATGGCCAAGGAACCGGATGCCATCAAGGACGAGTACGGCCGCAACCAGGCGGGCATGCGGATGCTCTTGGCACGACGACTTGTAGAGGCGGGCGTGCGTTTCGTGACCCTCACCTACGGCGGGTGGGACATGCACGAGAACATCCAGAACGGTATGAAGACCCAGGCGCCGGCGCTCGATCAGGGCTTCGCGACTCTGATTCGCGATCTCGACCGTCGTGGCCTGCTGTCTTCGACGCTCGTCTGCATCGGGTCGGAGTTTGGCCGCACGCCGAAGATCAACAACCTGGCGGGCCGCGACCACTGGCCGAAGGTGTTCAGTGTGGTGATGGCCGGAGGCGGCATCAAGCAGGGAATCGTCTATGGCTCGAGCAACGCGACGGCCAGCGAACCCGAGGACGATCCTCTCACCGTTCAAGACTGGGCCACCACGATCTACGACCGACTTGGGATCGTGGCCGACAAGGAACTGATGTCGCCGGGAGACCGGCCCATCGAGATCGTTGACGGCGGCAAGGTTCGCAAGGCGTTGATTGTGTAACGATGGGAAGAGGCCCCATACTCCCGATGGTGGCGGGCTATCGGGGCCAGTTGCCGTTGTCCTGCTGCCGTGGGTTTTATTGTCCGGAGGAGGCGAGCCGAGGCGCACAGCGCCCGTCCGCGAGCGATGCAAAAACAAACTGGGTGGGTGTCCACGGGCCGGGTCAGTCGCTGGCTGCTAATGGCGATTGCAGTGGCCTGCTGGTGCGGCATCGTGGTCGACGAGGCCCGCAGTTCGTTTCCACAACTGAGCCTGATCCTGCCGCGAGGGGTGCAGCGGGGTGGGGATCGCGAACTCGTCTTTCGAGGCGTCCGGCTCAAGGACGCAGCGGAGTTGCTCTTCTACTCGTCCGACCCGGCCGCCGCGTTTGTTGTGCGTGGCATCCAAACAGTCGATGACAATTCGTTCAAGGCCACGGTCTTCGTGCCGGAGGACTGTCCGCTCGGCGAGCATCTCGTGCAGGTGCGGTGCACATCGGGCATCTCCGAGTTCAGATCTTTCTTCGTGGGCGCGCTGCCGGTCATCGACGAGAAGGAGCCCAACGGCTCGCTGGCGGAAGCACAGGCTGTGCCGCTCAACTCGACAATTCAAGGCGTCGTGACGGGTGAGGACGTCGATTACTTCGCCATTCCGCTCGCGAAGGGACAGCGACTCAGCGTCGACGTGGAGGCGCTCCGTCTGGGAACATTTCTGTTCGATCCGGCCGTGGCGATCCTCGACGAAAAGCGGTTCGAACTGGCTACCGTCGACGATGTGCCGATCGCCTTTCAAGACTGCGTGGTGAGCATGCTCGCACCGGCTGACGGCACCTATTACGTGCAGATGCGGGAGACGAGCTACGGCGGCAACGACAACTGCCGGTACCGTTTGCACGTGGGCACGTTTCCGCGGCCGACGGCAGTCTATCCGGCGGGGGGCAAGGCGGGTGAGAAGGTGGCGGCGCAGTTTCTCGGCGACGCGGCGGGGCCGTTACCCTACGAGGTTGCAGTGCCGGCAGCAGGATCGCTGTTGAAGCTCTTCGCCACAGACGCCCAAGGCATCGGCCCGACCTCGATTCCATTCCGTATCTCGCCGCAGGGCAACCTGCTTGAGTCCGAGCCCAACAACGACATTGCCACCGCCAACAACTCTGCCGACCCGTCGTCCTCGTTTAACGGCATCATCAGCACCGATGGCGATGCCGACTGTTTCCGTTTCGACGCGAAGAAGGGAGAGACGTTTGACATCGAGTGCTATGCCCGACGCCTTCGAAGCGGTCTCGATCCAGTCATCACGGTGCTCCGAGCCGACGGTGGCACTGTCGGCGCCAACGACGATTCCCGCGGGCCCGACTCCTCCCTACGATTCCAAGTGCCGGAGGATGGACCTTACGTGGTCCGTGTCGGCGATCATCTTGGCCGCGGCCGTCCCGATTTCGTATACCGCATCGAACTCCAGCCTGTGACGCCCGCACTGACGCTATCGATTCCCCGCATCGACCGCTATTCGCAGACGCGGCAGACGGTGATGGTGCCCCGCGGCAACCGTTACGCCGTGCTCATCAATGCCACGCGGACCAACTTCGCAGGCGATCTGGTGCTCGCAGCGGAGAAGTTGCCGGCAGGAGTCACTATGCACTGCCGGCCTATGCCTACCGGCTTGTCCCAGATGCCGGTCGTATTCGAGGCCGCAGCCGATGCGCCGATCGCTGGCGGGCTGTTCGATCTTGAAGCCCGTCCCGTCGATGACAAAGTGCAGGTGCGGGGTCGGTTTGAAAACGCCGCTGATTTTATCGTCGGACCCAACAACAACACCTTCTTCAGTGCCACGGTCGACCGACTCGCTATGGCGGTGGTCGAGACGCTGCCATTTTCGCTGGAGATCGTGCCGCCTAAGGCTCCGCTGGTTCGCAATGGCACGATCAACCTGAAGGTCGTCGTGAAGCGAGCCGAAGGCTTTAAGGAGCCGATTACCGTTGAGTTTCCGTTTCGCTCCCCCGGGATTGGCGCCGGCCCAAACATCCAGATTCCGGCCGACAAGAGCGAGGGTATCTACACCGTCAACGCCGATGGTAAGGCCGTGACTGGCGACTGGCCTGTGTATGTGATCGGCCAAGCGAATGTCGGCGGACAGTCCTGGGCCGCTTCGCAACTGACCACGCTGCAGGTGGCCGAGCCGTTTGCCACTGCGAAACTCGCACGGTCATCGTGCGAGCAGGGACAATTGGCGCAGATCGTTTGCACGCTCACGCAGTCGTTGCCGTTCGAGGGCGAGGGGACCGCGCGGCTGCAGGGACTGCCACCCAACACCTCCTCTGCCGAAGTGAAGTTTACGAAGGAGACCAAAGAAATAGTCTTCGAGGTGACGACCAACGACAAGAGCCCAGTCGGCAATCACAAGACTCCCTTTGTTGAACTGGTGACGATCTGCAACGGCGAGCCGGTGCAGGCCAACGGTGGCAAGACCGAACTTCAAATCGCCACCCCGTCCAAGCGCGCTCCAGCAGCCAGCCCCGCCCAGACTGCGGCAGCCAGCCCCGCTTCGCCGACTCCCGCTCCGCCCGGAAAACCCCTCTCGAGGATTGAAAAACTCCGCCTGCAGGGGAAGCAGGGACCGTCCAAGTAAAAAGGAATCACTGCCTAGGCATTGTCGACAGACCCGATGTGAAGGATCCGATTCGTGAGCAACTCCGTCCAACTAGTTGCAGCTATCCCCCGCCTTCCGAGAGCGTGCGCCCAGGCCGCGGCCGCATGGCAGACTTGCGGCTGCATCACCGCCCTAGTCATCTTCTCTGTCATGGCCGTCACCGCACCGTTGGCCAGCGGCGGTGAACCGACTCTCGTCGGCATCGCCGTCTATCCACCCCAGATTCACCTTTCATCCGCGCAGGATCGGCAAACGCTGGTCGTGCAAGCGACGTATGCCGACGGCATCACGCGGGATGTCACGTCGAAGTCGACAATCAGCATTGCGCAGCCAGAGAGAGCGGCAGTCGAGGGGTGCCTTATCAAGCCGCTCGCCAATGGCGACACCGCGCTCACAGCGGCCTTTGCCGACCGTTCCGTCACGGTGCCGGTCCACGTCGAGCGGGCGGAGGAGATGGTCCCCATCAGCTTTAAGCTCGATGTGATGCCCGTTTTCATGAAGGCTGGCTGCAACACGGGCAGTTGCCACGGCGCCGCCCGCGGCAAGGACGGCTTTCGCCTGTCGCTCTTCGGTTTTGATCCCGACGGCGATTACCACCGCCTCACCCGCGAGATCAGTGGCCGAAGGATCAATCTGGCACTCGTCGAAGAAAGTCTGCTGATTGAGAAGACCACCAACGTGGTGCCGCACAGCGGCGGCGCGAAGATCAAAAAAGGGGACGAACACTACGCCACCCTCATCCGCTGGCTGGAGGCCGGCGCGCCCGCGGATCCAGGCCCCGTGCCGGCGGCAGTAACGCTCGAGATCTTTCCGCCAACCGGAGTGCTGGACGGCGAGGGCGAATCGCAGAAGCTCTCCGTGCGAGCGAAATACGCTGATGGCACCGACCGCGACGTCACAAACCTGGCCGTCTTCATGACCAACAACGACAACTCAGCCACGGTGTCGCAGGACGGCGTCGTCACGGCGACGAACCGAGGAGAGGCCCTCATTCTGGCCCGGTTCGAAACGCACACAATCGGCTCGCAGTTCATCGTGCTGCCACAGGGACTCGCTTTCGAGTGGAAGAATGCGCCAGTGAAGAACTACGTTGACGAGTTCACCGACCGGAAGCTCATGCGTCTGCGGATCAACCCGTCGGACCTCTGCACCGACGAGGAGTTTCTGCGGCGCGTGCACCTCGATATTTGCGGCACGCTCCCCAGCTCGGACGAATACCGCACATTCATGGAGGGCGTCGACCCAGCCAAGCGCGAGCACCTCGTGGATAGCCTGCTCCAACGGAAGGAATTCGTCGAGATGTGGGTGATGAAGTGGTCGGAACTGCTGATGATCCGCACCTCGCCCCAGATCAC
>QWQH01000056.1 GCA_003670915.1 Planctomycetota bacterium
AGGCACAAGGGCACCCTCGGTACGAAAGCCGGCGTCGCGTGCCAGAGCAGGAGTCATGTGCGGCCTGCCTTTTCTAACGGGTTGGGCCGCTGTGGAACTGAGTCTGCGATCTGTTTCGGGAGATCGCCAGTTGTAGCTACGTCCGTCACAGGCAGTGGGGCGATCAGCAATTCTACGCCTGCCTGCATGACGGTCTCTCGCCAGGGCGTGGTCAGGCCATCGTCGCACACAAGCTGGTCGATGGCATCGAGGCCGGATACGAGCGTGAGGCTTTTGCGACCAAACTTCGAACTGTCGGCCACAACCATCACGCGGCCTGCGGCGCGGAGCATCGCCTGCTCGGTTTCAGCCAGCAGGAGATGGGCATTGAAGAGCCCATCTTGGGTGATCCCAGCGGCAGAGAGAACGGTCGTTGTGACATGCAGACGTCCAAGCAACTCGTTGGCGTACGGGCCCAAGCACACGCCGGTGCGGGGCGACACATACCCGCCAAGCAGCACCAGATCCGTGCGCGCCTCTGAGGCAAAGAGATTGGCCACAGGGAGGCTGTTGGTAACCACCTGAAGGGAACGACCAACAAGCAACCGGGCGACCTCGTAGGTTGTCGTGCCGCCATCCAGCAGCACCGTCTCGCCATCGGCAATCGCTGCAGCGGCTCGGGCAGCAATGGCGCGTTTTGCAGCCCAGTGTGATGGCTGTCGCTCGTCGAACTCGGCCAGTCGAGGCATGCCACCAGAGTAAAGAACGCCGCCATGCGTGCGTTTGGCGGCGCCTTGTTCCTCTAGCGTGTCCAGATCCCGACGGACTGTGGACTCCGAAACGCCCAATTCTTTGACCAACTCCTCCAGCCCAGCAAAGCCGCGAATGCGGATCAGATCGATCAGCTTGCTGCGTCTTTCGTGGGTCTGCATATCAAGAGTCCTATTCTCTAAAGTCACAGTATGATTGCATTATTGCATAAATCAATCATCAAACGCACGAAATCGTCCAGAATTTGACAGAGATGTTCTTTTACTCCACGCGATAACGCGCAACTTCTTTGCAGGCAATACTTTGGGGCGATTGAGCTGACTCTCCTGTGGCGTGAGTTGGGCTATTGACTGTGCAGTTTCTCGGCGACTATCCCTTGCGCCATAGAATCCGTGCCATGGCTGTCATTCGTTTTGTTTGCGCTGGAGGGCACGATCGTCGTGGCGAAGATGGCCCGTGGAGTGTGGGCGTGCAGCGGATCAGTTCGGCGTCCGATTGGTCCGCGCTAGCGAAACTTGGCGAACATGGTGCTCAGAAGCATCCCAACGGCGTTGCATCGGATGGTCATTTGGCACGCGCGTTTACGGCCTCCGGCCTCCTCTGCGAATTGGCGAGCCGGGAGAATCGCGACATAATCGCTTGGTTTGCTAGGGACCTCACACTGATTAAAGACAGAGTCGACGACGGCATCCGGGGCTCTCGTGTCAAGTTGAGTCGGCTCGAATGTGCGGTTGAATGTGAGGCAATTGGAGTGGTCGCATTGGCCCAGACGCCAACTGGGTGGTCGATTCCGTGGCTACTGGTGCATCCTGACGCGCGGCGGCGGGGCGTGGGCAGGATGCTTGTCAACACGGCGGTTACCCACGCAAGATCGCAAGGGGCAGTCGCCGTTACAGCAGAAACACTCGCGGCATGGGGCAATGCGACTGCGTTCTGGCCAGCTGTGGGCTTTTCTACACGCTGATGCGTTATGCTGACGCATCGTTTTCGGGAGCCATAGCGGCAGACTCATGATCAGATATTTCCACCATTCAGAAAGGGCGGCCCAATGGGATCCCCCAGGCAGGAACTCGAGCACGGCATTGAGGATGTTCGACAGATGCATGAAGAACTCGTGGCCGGCGCGGGTGGCACTCCAGGTGGCACACGCCTGTTCTTTATAGGTTTGGTTTTAGCGGCCGCCGGCCTCTATTTCTTCCTTGATAGCGTGCGTGTCGTCACGCTTCCTGCCGGGATGCTCTCCGGTTTTTTAAACCACGGCATGTTTCATAACGGTGCACCCACAACCAGCACGGGCATTCTCTTCGCACCGATTTTTCTGGGTCTCATCACGCTCTTTTACGATGCGCGGCTCAAGTCTGGCTGGGCTTTATTTTACGTTGGGCTATCGGTCATTGTCATTGAGATCCTCAGCCGTATTCAATTTATGATGAATACAAAAACAAGCCATCTCCTTCTGATGCTGGGAATGATCGCCGCGGGCATTGGCCTAATGCTCCGCAGTTTTCGAGAAACCGCAGCAAAACCCGAGAGGCCCGAGGCGTAAGCCGAACAGCAAAGGCATGGCGGCAGGAAGCGGGCCTCACAAACGTTAACAGCAAGAAGTTAGGCGAGCACGTCGTGGACCACGCGGCCGTAGACATCAGTGAGGCGAAAGTCGCGGCCCTGGTGACGGTAGGTAAGCCGCTCGTGGTTCAGCCCGAGCAGATGGAGCACCGTGGCCTGCAGATCGTGCACGTGTACCGGTTCTTCTGTGATGCGGTAGCCCAGTTCACAGGTTGCCCCATAAGTCAGGCCTGGCTTCAAACCACCGCCAGCCATCCAAATGGAGAAGGCGTCTTTATGATGATCGCGGCCAACGAGTTTCTTGTCGGCTTGGCCCTCCAGCATCGGTGTGCGGCCAAACTCACCCGCCCATATCACGAGTGTCTCGTCGAGGAGGCCACGCTGCTCCAGATCCTTCACCAACGCTGCGAGGGGACGGTCTACTGCAAGGCATTTCTCGGGGAGCTCAGAGAAAATCTTGCTGTGATGGTCCCAACCACCATCACAGAGTTGCACAAAACGCACACCCCGCTCGACAAGTCGACGGGCTAGAAGCATGTTTGATGCCAGCGAAGGTTTATCGGGTTCAACGCCATACATTGCAAGCGTCGATTTCGATTCGTGTGAGAGATCAATCAACTCTGGAGCCGTCTGTTGCATTCGGAAAGCCATTTCGTATTGCGCGATTCTGGTTGCGATTTCAGGATCGCCCACCGCGGCGAGTCGTTCGCGGTTGAGCGACACAATCGAGTCGATCGTGGCCTGTCGGTCGGCTCTCCCCATTCCCCTCGGATCGGCAAGATAGAAGACTGGGTTTGGGCCAGACCGGAACGCCACGCCTTGGTAGACTCCCGGCAGAAACCCCGAGTTAGTGTGATGCGATCCAGCGGTTCCCTGAAGGCCGCTGGTGAGATGGACAAAGGCTGGTAGGTCTGCGGTTTCCGAGCCAAGGGCGTAGACAGTCCATGCACCCATGGATGGCCTGCCTGCGAACTCGTGTCCGGTGGCGAACATGAGTTGGGCCGGTGTATGGTTGACATTGTCGGTGTGTACGCTACGGATGAGCGTTGTTTTATCTGCCAGTGTCGCAAGATTGGGCAGCAGTTGTGAAAACTCCATGCCACACTGACCGTGCCGTTGAAAGCGATAGGGCGATCCAAGCAGGTTTGGCCGGCCTTGAATGAAAGCAAACCGTTGGCCTTCGACAAGTTCCGCTGGAACCGGCTGGCCATCGTGCTGGTTCAGTTTTGGCTTGGGGTCGAACAGATCTAAACTCGAGACGCCACCGGAGGCAAACAGGAGGATCACACTCTTGGCACTCGGGCGAAAATGAGGCGGCTTTGGGGCCAGCGGATTGCCACGGCTGGCAGAATCTGCAGCAGCCTGCGACGTTTGGCCGCCCCAGAGACTGCCCAACGCCATGCCCCCGATCGACAGGCCCATGTCGGCCAGAATCTCGCGGCGTGAGATGGGTCGCATGCTAGTTATCCCTTCGTAATTGTTTCATCTAGATTCAGCAGCACTGTGGCCACGTGAAACCAAGCCGCCAATTCTGCGGCCGCCTGGAGGTGGGTCGCTGGGATGCCAGCGGCCAGATCACCGCGGACTGAGTCGATGAGCCGATACGCCGAGTCTGGGTCGGCTTGAAAGCGTTGAAGCCTTCCCAGAAAGAGTTCGGCGAGCCTGTCGGTTTCAGCCTGCGTAGGGTGGCGAGCAGTGGCCATACGAAAGCCATAGTTGATTCGCTCCTCGAGCGTCTGCGATCCCCCTGCTGAGACCGCAATCGTGCCTGACAATATGCGGGCAAGTCCAAATGCCGCTTCAGTATAGGTCGGGTCATTGAGCAGCGCTAGTGCTTGCAACGGTGTGTTGGTGCGACTGCGAATGACGGTGCAGGTGATTCGGTTGGGTGCGTCAAGCAACGCAAGGCTCGGATGAAGGTTGGTTCTTCGCCATACGGTGTAGAGACCACGACGATGTCTGTCTTCACCACCAGAAGAAAGATAAACGGGTGATTTGTCGTCGCGTATCCACCAGAGGTCGGGTGGCTGCGGTGGATAGACAGACGGGCCACCAATAGCCGGCGAGAGAATACCGGCAATAGATAAAGCGTTGTCGCGAACCGTTTCGGCAGGCAGTCGTAGTCTCGCCGACCGTGAGAGCCAGCGGTTGTCGGGGTCTGCTGCAAGCATCTCCGGGGAGAGATTCGACGACTGACTGTAAGCCGCTGAAAGCACGATGACTCGCAGCACATGTTTCATCGACCAGCCACTTTGAATCAGTTCGACAGCCAGCCAATCGAGGAGTTCCGGGTGTGTGGGCCGCTCACCCTGGAGGCCAAAATCCTCTGCCGTACGCACAATTCCAGCCCCAAAAATCTCGGACCACCAGCGATTCACGGTAACGCGTGCAGTGAGTGGATGAGTGGGATCAACCAGCCAGCGAGCGAGCCCAAGCCTGTTGGCCGGCTCGGCGACTGCCGAAACATGCAACGACGCTGGCACGCCTGACGAGACAGTTTCGCCAGGCGTCTCATAGCTGCCTCGGAGAAAGATTCTCGTCTGGCGGGGCTTCTCCATCTCCTGCATCACAAACGTGGTGGTGCCGGCAATCCCGACCGTAGGGCCTGCCATGGAGGCGCGGCCTGGCCCAACCGTCGGGCCCGATTCGTCGGGTGTATTATTGAAGTACGCGAGCAAGCGATAATAGTCGCGCTGAGTGAAGGGATCATATTTGTGGTTGTGACACTGAGCGCATTCCAGCGTGGATCCCAGCCAGACGGTGGCGGTTACGTTGACCCGGTCAATCAGCTGCGCTGTTCGTCGCGATTCGGTGGGCACACCTCCTTCAAGGTTACATGCAGCGGCCCGATGAAAACCAGTCGCTACACGTTGCTCGAGTGTGGCCTCTGGGAGCAAGTCACCGGCCAGTTGTTCAATTGTGAATTGATCGAAAGGCATGCCGTCGTTCAGCGCATGGATCACCCAGTCACGCCAGGGCCAACTGGGCCGCAGTTCATCGTCATGGTAGCCAGTTGAATCGCCATACCTCGCCGCATCGAGCCAAGGCCGCGCCCAATGTTCGCCAAAGTGCGGCGAAGCAAGGAGCCGATCCACGGCCTGTTGCTCAGCCGTGCTCGACGCGTCGGACAGAAACGCGTCGAGTTCGTCGAGCGACGGGGGAAGACCAATGAGATCGAGGCTGACTCGCCGTAACCATGTGGCGCGATCAGCAGCGGCGGATGGCTTCAGGCCACGACGGTCGAGTGCAGCTAAAACGAAGAAGTCAATCGGCGTGCGGCACCACCCCACATCGGCGACATCCGGTAATGGTGGCCGCCCGGGCCGGATGTAGGCCCAGTGTCGCAGCACATCGGTGGCAGCCGACCCCACACCGTCGGGCCACGTAGCCCCCTGATCAATCCACGCTCGAAATATCCCGATTGATTCCGCGTCAAGCGGATCGGCATCGGACGGCATCTGGGGGCCGACTGCGTGGCCGGCGATCCGTTGGACAAGCAGGCTCTCTGCGCTGTTGCCCGGCACGATGCTTGGGCCAGAGATGCCTCCCGTGAGGATGATCGCGCGGGCATCGAGTCGCAACCGTGCCTGCTGCTCATCATCACCGTGGCAATGGTGGCAATGCGCCTTGAGCAACGGTTCGACGTCTCGCACAAAATCAACCGGACGATCCACCGCTGGGGGCAGCGCAGAATTTGGGGTCGTAGCGGGCTCGCTCGCTACGCTGAGCAGGCCGCTGAAAGCAACGCAGGTAAGACCAATCAGCCTAAGAGGGTATGGCCTAGAGCCGACTCGGATGGGTGTGTGGGCCATGGACAACACCTTCATTACGCTTGGCTGCGGATCGCAAGCCAGTTCGCCGGTCGGAAACGTTTATTCCGTAGAGGCGATCTTACCTTACTCCACCACGGCGTTCAACACTTCTCTTACGCACCTCTCTGCGAGCGTGCCATGCTTTGTGCACGCACTGCTGCGGTCACGATCGCACGGAGTTTGGGCTCGGCCGATCGGGCGACCGCAAGAATTTTCTGAACCGTGGCAACCTCCAAGGCATCGGGGAAACACATGTCGGTGATCACCGAGATGCCCAAAACACGGAGGCCAGAGTGCACCGCCACAATCACTTCCGGTACAGTCGACATCCCAACCACATCGGCGCCAATCGTACGCAGGAATCGATACTCTGCCCGCGTCTCTAAATTCGGACCCGTGACGGCCACGTACACACCACGGTGTGCCACGAAATCTTCTTTTCTGGCGACGCCCATGGCTGCGTCGATCAGGTCGGGCGTGTAGGGAGCCGACATGTCGGGGAAGCGAGGTCCAAGACGCTCGTCGTTGATTCCGATCAGCGGGTTGCCGTGCATGAGATTGATGTGGTCGTCGATCAGCATGATCTCGCCCGTGCGGTAGTGCGGGTTCAGGCCGCCGCAGGCGTTGGTGACGATCAACAGTTCGATACCCAGACGCTTGAGCGCACGCACCGGAAAAGTGATCTGCGATTGCGGATAGCCTTCATAGGCGTGCATCCGTCCCTCCATCACCACCACCGGCACGCCCTCGAGTGAACCGCAGACAAGTTGGCCGGCGTGGCCGTGAGCGGTTGATTGAGCGAAGTGCGGGATCGATTCGTATGGGATCGTGACCGTGTCCGTGAGCGCGCCGGTAACGCCGCCGAGACCGCTGCCAAGGATGATGCCGACCGAGGGAGTCTTGGGCCATTGCTTGTTGATAGCTGCGCAGGAGGCGGTCAACTGATCGTACTGGTCGAGCATGCGTGCCTTTATAAGATGTTCTATTCTTTGCGGCCCAGCAGAGCTAGGAAGTCGGGTCGGTTTCGCAATGAGTCGAGGTCAGGATCGATATCCATGTGGGTCACATCGTCATAGCCAAGCCCCACTGCCTTCGAAAGCGATGCAATGGCCTCGTCGGGCAGTTGCGCCAATGCCAGCGAACAGGCCAGGTTGTAACGGGCCAGACAATCTTCGGGCAAGCGATCGACCAACATCCGGTCGACTTCAACTGCTCGCTGCATCATGCCCTTTCTCGAGACGAGCTCGGCGAGCGTTCGCAGCACCTCAACGGAACTGCCGTTACGAACCAGCAGCTTTTCAAAAAAGTCGATGTCGAAGTCGAGTTGACCCAACGTGCCAAACCATTTGCCGGACGATTGACGACCTCCACTGGTTCGCAGTTCGGGCTTCACGGGATGCTTTTCTCGCTGTCCGTGGTTGCCGTATGCGCCAGAGTTGGCGTTTGGATCATCTGGAGCAAACTGCGGTGGGTTGTGGCCTGACATAGATCCCTCGAACATCAGACAGACTATCGCTATCTACTTTTTCTTGCCCGGCCCTTTCGACGGAGGAAGCGGCCCCGGCTCGGCATCGCCAGGATGATCCCAATCGGGATCATTTGATTCCTCTTCAAAATCATCGTCAAACTCGTCGTCAAAATCGTCAAAGCTCGATTCTTCTTCGGCGAGGGGCTGGGCTGCTGCCAAGTCTTCCTCATCGCCAGCCTCGTCGTCCTCCGCACCGCCCGGTTCAGCAGCGCACTGGATCGAACGGATCGCTCCATCAAAGAGCCCGAGCCCGGATCCCGTGAACGGAAGGTCCGTGAGCGAGCAAGGAATCGGATCGAATGTGGAAGAAGAAGAAATCATCATCGGCGGAAAAAATCTCGGGTTGCTGAAACAGGGGCTGAGGAAACAGTGTCTCTCAAGATAGGCTCGCAAAACTCGGCGTGCCAAGGTCAAACGAGACACAGCACGCAGCCAAGAGCAAACCGTTTTAGGAGGCGTACGTCAAGACACCCTCGACGGGAGCCAAACAGAGCGAACTTTCGGCATTGCCCAAAGCCCCACGCCAAACCACGGGTCCATGGGTAAAAACGCGTTCAAGGGTGAGGCGTTTATGTGTGGTAGTCGGCATTCAGGCGAACGTAATCGGCCGTGAGGTCGCTGGAATAAAATCGGATAGACTCCGTTCCAAAACCCATTTCAACCTCAATCAGCGTCTCCCGGGAAGCTCGAATCGAATCCGAGACTGCTTGGCCGTTAAAACTCACCGGCGACCCGTCGCGAAACAACAGCGTGCCATTGAGCCGGAGCACCAGCGTGTTGGGGTCGAACTTCACGCCCGAATAGCCTGCCGCCGACACGATCCGACCCCAGTTTGGATCCGCCCCGCAGATGGCCGTCTTCACTAATGGACTGTCGGCAATCGTGCGGGCGATCTGTCGGGCTGTGTCGCGGGTCGGGCATCCTGTCACCTCGATCCGTAGCACGTGCGTGGCTCCCTCTCCGTCATCGGCAATCTCGCGGGCCAGTGCCTCGCAGGCGTCAGACAGTGCCTTTGCAAACAGATTGAGCGAGGCTCCACTCAACGGCTCGCCACCAGCAGCGCCATTTGCGAGCAAGAGAACGGTGTCGTTGGTGCTGGTATGGCCATCAACGCTTACGCAATTAAATGTGTGCTCCGTTACTTCGGCGAGCAACCGCTGCGCATCTTCTGCGAGAATCGGCGCATCGGTGAGGATTACGCCGAGCATCGTCGCCATCCGTGGGCCAATCATTGCCGCTCCCTTGGCCATGCCAAAGAGTGTGTAAGTCTTGCCGGTAGCCCCGAACGATGATCCGGAGAGCTTGGGGCGGGTGTCTGTCGTCATCATCCCTCGCGCGGCAGTGACGATTGCGTTGGCATCTGTCGCGAGTGCGCCTGCTACACGGTCGATACCCGCGTTAATTTTTTCAAGTGGCATAAACTCACCGATGATACCGGTCGAGAGCACGAGGACTCCTGACTCATCCACTCCCAAACGGCTGGCGGTAGCCGCCGCCATGCTGTGCGCATCAGCAAGCCCGCGAGCCCCAGTGCAGGCATTGGCATTCCCCGAATTAATTGCGATCGCACGAAATCCGGTGCCTGGCGTGCGGGCGCGGTCAAACGCTACTGGAGCAGCAAACACAACGTTTGTTGTATAGACGCCCGCTGCCACAGCTGGCAGATCGGAAACGACGAGCGAAACATCCTCACGGCTAGGGTTGCGCTTGAGGCCAGCATGGCACCCTGCCACACGAAAGCCTTGAGGGAGCGATGGTATCGGCAGGCGCACGGGCGTTTCGGTAACAGACATGGAGTGTTGAAGCTTTGCAAGAAGGTTAGAGAAGGCCCATCGATTCAGGCAGCCCGTAAAGACAGTTCAAATTCTGAACGGCGGCCCCAGCGGCTCCCTTGACGAGGTTGTCGAGGCAGCTGATGAGAAGCACGCGCCCTCGCACCACTCGAGCAGTGATATCACAAAAATTGGTGTCGGCTACGTCCTTCGTGGCCGGGAGATGATCCACAATCCGCACAAAGCGTTCGTTGGCGTAGGCATCTCGCAAGATTGTCATCACATCCCCCTCGGCCACCGCCTTTTTTGGCTTGATATAGATCGTGGAGAGAATCCCCCGATCCATGGGTGCCAGCTGTGGCGTGAAAATAATCTGAGGCGTCAGGCCGGTACTGCGGCCGATCACCTGCTCAATCTCAGGCGTGTGGCGGTGCCGGCCCACGTTGTAGGCCGACATGCTTTCGTTGCACTCGGGAAAGTGGGTCATCAGCTTGGGCGACCGGCCCGCGCCGCTTACGCCGCTCTTGGAGTCGACGATGATATCATCGGCCATAAAAAGTTGACTGTGGAGCAGCGGCGCCAGTGGCAGAATGGCCGATGTTGCGTAGCAACCGGGGTTGGCTATCAGCCATGCCGTAGGAATCTGGGAGCGAAAGAGTTCGGGCAGTCCGTACACCGTGGCCCCGAGTCTGGCTGCGTCCGGGTGGTGATGCCCATACCATTCCAGATAGCTGGCGGCATCGTCGAGCCGGTAGTCGGCACTGAAATCGATCACCTTCGCGCCAGTGGCAAGCAAGCTCGGAACGATCTCCGCACTGGTGCAGTGCGGCAAGCAGCTGAAAACACATTCCGCCCGTGAGCCGACCTCTTCTGGGGAAAGGTCTTCCAGTGGCAGGTTCAGCCGTCCGACAAGGCTGGGGTGTACAGACGACACCTCAGGCCGCCCCTCCTGCCGGCTGGTGACCGCAGTGATACGCACCTGGGGATGACGGAGGAGGAGCTTGATAAGTTCAAGCGCCGTGTAACCAGTGGCACCCAGAATAGCGATATCAATCATACAAAAACCTTTGAGGAACCGGCGAGGGGTTGTTATACCGGCAGTCGCCAGAATGCTCTACCCATGAACGGCACAGGCTCCGCACAGACACGGCACAGCCGAACAAGCCGTGCCACGTGATTCGGGCCAACTGAGCCCATGGATTCAATGTGTCAACTGGATTTCTTGGAAATCAATCGCTCCTCGATCAATCGAACCAGCCAACCTGCGACAGACCGCTTCGCCCCTGTTTTGGTACCCAGGCACGCGTGCGACCGGTCGTACACGGCCACGGCAGTGCTGGTTGCGTCCACTGCGGATAGGTCGTTGACAACGATCAAATCGCATCGCTTCGTCGTCAGCTTTTCCATCGCTCGCACCGGGTCTGCTTCGGGTTCAAGCGCAAAGG
>QWQH01000099.1 GCA_003670915.1 Planctomycetota bacterium
AACACGCTCTGAGCGTAGGGCAGCGTCACAACCGCGAACTGCAAGATTGCTGAGAGGAGGATCGCCAGAAGCAAGAGTGGATTGCTGAAGAACCCCAAGTGCACTGCGGTGAGCCTGTCGCTACGTGAGCCGATCGCAAAAAAAAGCTGGGCAAAAGCAGCCACGCAAAATGTCATCGTTCGTGCATGCGGCAGTCGGTCGTCGTGCCCCTGCCACGTAGCCGCAAATGCTGTCAGCGAGACGACAGCTATCAACGCTCCGTGCAGCAGAATCTTCAGGCCCGAACGCCGCGAGATCACTGGCTCGTGCGGAGGCCGAGGCCTGCGGTTCATGATGTCGCGTTCTGGGGGTTCGAGGCCGAGCGTCAGTGCCGGAAAGCCGTCGGTCACAAGATTCAGCCACAGAATTTGAATCGCAGCCAACGGCGCGGGCCAGCCGGCCAACGCGGCTACGAACATCAAGAGCACCTCGCCGGCATTGCACGCAAGGAGATAGTGCACGAACTTCTGAATGTTATCGTAGATACCACGCCCCTCCTCGATGGCAGCCACAATCGACGCGAAGTTGTCATCGGTGAGCACCATGTCAGAGGCTTCTTGGGTGACGGCAGTGCCTGTGAGCCCCATCGCGATCCCGATGTCCGCTGCCTTGATGGCCGGAGCGTCGTTGACGCCGTCGCCCGTCATAGCCACCACATCCCCATGATGCTGCAAGGCTTTCACTACGCGGAGTTTGTGCTCGGCAGACACTCTTGCATAAACGGCCGTTCCCTCCACGGTCGCGGCAAGGCGATCCTCCGACATACGATCCAGTTCGGCTCCTGTCACAACGCAGCCCGTTGCATCTGTGATGCCCAATTCTCTCGCAATGGCCAGTGCCGTTGCTGGGTGGTCGCCCGTGATCATGACGGGGCGAATCCCGGACGTCTGGCACTTTCGTACCGCTTCGGTCGCCTCATCCCGCGGCGGATCGATCATCCCCACCAACCCCACGTGGATCAGGTCGCATTCTTCGAGAGATGGTTGTCCACCCGATGGATCCATTGCTGGCAATGCACGCCACGCCAGCGAGAGTACTCGCAGTGCGCGATTGGCCATTGCCGCACTCGCGGCGAGCAACTCCGTGCGACGTTCGTCGCTCATGGGCGCAATCCGACCGTCACGCTGTTCAGAGATGCACCGTGCGAGCATCGACTCCGGGGCACCTTTCGTAAACATGATTCGCACGCCGTTGGGACGTCGCACGACAACGCTCATCCGCTTCCGCTCCGAGTCGAATGGGATCTCGAAGACCATCGGCTCAGCCGCATCGCCGGCAGCAATGCCGGCTTTCATCGCGGCCACGATCAGCGCACCCTCGGTGGGATCGCCGATGACTTTCCATGCACCGTCATCGGTTGGCTGCACCGTGGCGTTATTGCAACGCGTGGCGATGGTGAGCAAGAGGCTGAGGTCGGGGTCGGATTTCGCATGCACCGGTGATGCCCCGATATCGAGTTGGTTCCCATCGAGTGCCGATTCGAATGCTTGCACCCGGAAAAAGTCGCCGTGAGGTGCGTAACCACCGCCGGTGACACGGTAGCGGGCCGTGGCTGTCACGATCTCCCGAACGGTCATCTCATTTCGAGTGAGAGTGCCGGTCTTGTCGGAGCAGATCACCGTTACCGACCCGAGAGTCTCGACGCTCGGCAACCGGCGAACCAGTGCATTGCGCGCCGCCATCCTTTGCACGCCGATAGCCAGCACGAGCGTGACAACCGCTGGCAATCCTTCCGGCACGGCCGCCACGGCCAGACTCACAGCCCGCAGCAATACCTCAAACACGTCCCCACCCCGCCACAGGTCCAACAGGAAAATGACGCCTACGATCACGAGGCACACGCCAATGAGAAGCCGTCCAAGTTCTGCAAGCCGCCGTTGCAACGGCGTCATCTCCGGTTCGGACCGCTCCAAGAGGATCGCGATCCGTCCCAGTTCCGTCGTCATCCCAGTGGACACAACCATTGCGACACCGCGTCCGGCGGCCACCACCGTGCCAGCGTGCACGATTGATCGCCGGTCGCCGAGCGGCGTTTCAACCGCCAGAATTGCTCCGGCGTCCTTTACGACCGGCAACGACTCGCCAGTGAGCGCTGATTCCTGCACGTGCATGGCATACGCTTCGATGAGCCTTGCGTCTGCGGGCACATTGTCGCCAGCCTCCAACTCAATCCGGTCGCCAACCACGAGTTTTTCGGCAGGCAAGGACTGCTTTTCCCCATTCCGCACCACCCTCGCCATCGGTGCCGAAAGCCGCTGCAACGCAGCCAAGGCCTTGATTGCGCGTTCCTCTTGCAGAAAACCAATGATCGTGTTGACCAGCACAATCGCAACAATGACCGCCGCATCAGCCCACTCGCCCATGAAGCCCGAGATCACCATGGCTCCCAGCAGAATCCAAATCACGAGTTCCTGAAATTGCCGCAGGAACCTGCGCCACACCGGCACCGCCGGCGACTCTCGCAGCGTATTCGCGCCGCAAGCAGCAAGCCGTGCGGCCGCTTCGGCGGTGGATAGCCCGCGCATGCCATCGGTGTGCAGCCTCGCGATGACATCACTGCCAGCGAGGCTGTGCCATGGCGCAACGTCATATCCCACATCGCTTTCACTTCTTTCACTGCACATGCGACTGGATGGCTGCGGCCTTCTTTCTTTCTGCGGGAGCCATATAAAACTCTTCCTCAATTCGACGATCGACCTCGCCATCTAATTCTCGAATTGTGGCAGCGTGCTCTGGCCGATCGGCTAGATTCGTGAGTTCGTGGGAGTCCGCATCGTGATCATAGAGTTGCCTGCCCGCTTTACCGCCGTCCCAGCGGGTGTACCGCCAGCGTTTGGTTCTCATGCTCATGCCGTGCATGCCGTGCCGCCCACTCGTGGTCACCTCCGTCAATGCGGACCGGTCGTCGAATCGCAGCGATGCACCATCTGGTGTTTTGGTTGGATCCGGTGCGCGAAGGAGGGCCGCGAGGCTCCGGCCATCGGCACCCTTGGGCACCGGCACGCCCGCGAGATCGCAAAGAGTCGGCATGATGTCAACCAGTTCCACGGTGTGCTTCACTGCGACTCCTGCCCGTCCACCAGGCGACGCAATGATCAGCGGCACGCGGGCGCTCTCCTCAAAGAGGCTCATCTTCTGCCACAGTCCATGCTCGCCTAAGTGATAGCCGTGATCGCTAGTAAATACGATGCACGTGTTGTCGCGAAGCCCGAGCTTTTCCAGCGATTCCAGCACGATCCCCACCTGCGCATCAACAAACGACACGCTCGCGTAATAAGCCTGCACCGCCTCTTTAGCCAGCTCTCCGGTGAGCCGATTCTGTTCTGGCCTCCGGCCGACCAGTGCGGCCGGAGGCACGTGTGTATCGTGATCGGGTGGCACTGTCGGCAGTTGCACGCCATCGAGTGGATGTTTCTGAAACCACGGCTTGGGCGCAACGTAAGGCGTGTGAGGCCGGTAGAAACCAACTGCTAGAAAAAACGGTGTGGCGTTGCGAGCGAATTGCTCCAGTCGCTCCACAGCCTTGGCCGCACCGATGCCGTCAGTCTGCTCCGCATCGGTGCCATCGGCAGCCAGCCAACTCACCGTCCCACCAAATGCGCCTGGCTTCAACGAAAAAATCTTTGACTGGTCAGCTACGTCCCTACCCTTGGGGTTGAAGACGGCGTTCCAACTCGGCGGATCGTCCATCCCGTTGGTGCCAATCTGATCCGGTACGTTGTAATGGTAGAGCTTGCCGATCCGCTCGCTTTGCCATCCTGCCTGCTTGAAAGCTTGCGGCAGCGTGACTCCTTCAGGATTGGCATCCCGAAAGTATTGTTTGTTATCTCGTACGGTTGTATGCGCGGGCCGGCGGCCGGTCAGTAGGCTGGCGCGGCTGGGATTACAGAGTGGGTACTGGCAGTACGACCGTTCAAAGAGCACACCTCGCGAAGCCAGTGTGTCGATGTTTGGCGACATCGCAACTGGATCGCCGTAACAGCCAAGGGCGCAGCACAGATCGTCGCAGATGATGAATAGCACGTTCGGAACGCGGGTGGCTGCGTTGGCTTCCATCTGCACCGCCATACTACAACAAACTGCCACGACCTGCATGGCGACCACCCACGGAAAACGCATTGCCAAGATCTCCTGTGGGCTACGCCGGACACATGGGAGTTGCCAAAATGCCTTTATGGTTTTTCAATCTCGGCGATGACGTTGGCGTAGGCAACAATTCTCGCCGGTGGCTGCATGCCGCGAATCTCGAGCAGCATCGGCCGCAGGCCCGTAGCCCACTGTGCATTGCTCGCAATCTTGGCATCGGCACGGGCACGCAGGTCGTCGGCATTCTTTCCCGTGGCAGCCGCCGCGGCCGCTACAACGCTTCGCACATATTCAGCCGCCTGCACCGTGGGATTTGGGTCAGCCGGGGCATCCAACCGCTTGAGGGCCCAGGCGATCCCATCGCTCATGTGCCGCTGAAACATTGGCTCTTTCCATGTGGCATCGTTGTGGCCAAAATTTGTGTAGAAGACGCGGCCCTTCCCGTAATCCCGCACCCATGACACCGGCACGTACAACGGTTCCTTGGGCGTGCTGGCCTGCATGTCGAGGCTCACAAGCACGCGGAGATTTTCGGGCTTATACCGAAGGTCGTACTGATAAATCTCGTCCTTCCAGCGGAACCGCTCTGGCAGCATGACCGAGAGCCTGTGCTTGGGTTCGTGGACGACAAACGCATGTTCGCCGCCGGCGTTCCATGGGTGTCCCGCGAAGTGGCCACCAATCAAGTCACAGTAGGCGTCAGAATTCTTGAGCGTGTCGCTCGCAGCGTGAAAACCGATAAACGCCTTGCCTGTCTTGATCCACGCCAAGAATGCGTCGATATCAGGAATTGGCAGTTCACCCGTTGTGCTGGCAAAGATCACGCCATCAAAGTTGGCAAGCGACTCCGGAGCAAACGCCTTGCGAAACTGCTGCTGCAAGGCTTCCTGCCATCCGGCATCGGCCACTCGAAACTTCTCCTGCTCGGCCTTGAATGTATCTTCCTGCTGTTTCCACTCCTCATCGCTGGCTCCCTCTGCCCGCTTGGACAGCTTGGGCTGCGACGGACGATCAGGTGGCATGCGTAGGAAGTCGACGTGAAAGAACCCGTTGGATCGGCCGAGTTCTTCGAGCACGGGTTCCGCAGTGTTGATGGAACTGTGCCTGAAGCCTTGCGTCACCGTGACAACGAGTAGCCGAGCCGGTTGGGCCGACTCGTTAGCTTGCGAAGCCCCGCACGCCATCCCACTCACAAGAGCCAGCACGCCACACGCCTGAGCCGCAACAGTCAATCGCATAAAAAACCTTGCATGGGGTGAAAGGAACGAGCCTCTCACTGTACCACTTCAAAACGGTGGCAGCCACCAAATATGGCAAAGATGGTCAAGGTGAGGTATTTCTGCTCGGTTGAAATCAGGACTACAATCCTGGCCTCTATAATCTCAAGAACTCAGCCAGAAAGATTCTTTTGTTGTCCCGTGTTTCATCGTGACTGAAAAACCCAAGGCTCGCCCATGCTCTGCTATTCGCCTAAAAAATGCCGCGCCCGGTCGATCCACGCACGCGCAACGGTTCTGCCGGCCCTGCTCCTAGCAATCATTTTTCCCCTCACCGTGACGCCTGCTCCATGCCAGAGTCCGCAGACGTGGGATCAGGCCGCCGAGACGATGCCGTCGCGAGTTGCCGGTGCAACGGACCCCGCCGCCGAACCAGCAACCGATCATTCAGCCGAGGTTTTCACACTGCCGAAGGGATTTAAAACAGAGCGACTCTTCGTCGTTCCCAAGGATGAACTGGGTTCGTGGGTTTCGCTGACGAGCGATCCGCAAGGCCGCCTCATCGCGAGTGATCAGGAGGCCAAAGGCCTCGTGCGGATCACCCCAGCGCCGCTGGACGGCTCACGGCCCACACGCGTTGAACGCATTCCCGTCGCAATCACAGGCGCGCAGGGACTGCTCTGGGCGTTTGATGCGCTCTATGTTGTTTGCAACGGCGGCACTGGCAGCGGCCTATACCGCGTGACCGATTCCGACGGCAACGATACGCTCGACACCGTGGAAAAGCTCCGCACATTCGACGGAGCCGGCGAGCATGGCCCCCACAACATCCTGCTTTCGCCAGACGGCAAGCGACTGTTCATCCTCTGCGGCAACCACACGAAGGTGCCTTTTGCGATCCAGAATACAACCCAACCGCAGACGCTCGGCGGCATCCGTACCACACAACGCCGCACCGCACTCCCGGCCGATGGCACCAGTCGGCTGCCAGCCAACTGGGACGAAGATCAAATGATCGCCCGAATGTGGGACGCCAATGGCCACGCCGCCGGCATCCTCGCGCCTGGTGGCTACGCAGTGAGCACCGACCCCGATGGAAAATCGTGGGAGATTTGGACAGGCGGCTACCGCAATCCATACGACTTCGCCTTCAACGCTGATGGCGAGATGTTTGTCTACGACGCCGACATGGAGTGGGATTATGGCACGCCATGGTATCGCCCGACCCGAGTCAATCACGCTACGAGCGGCAGCGAACTGGGCTGGCGAAGCGGCACAGGGAAGTGGCCGGCCTGCTTTCCAGACAGCCTGCCGGCGATGGTAGACCTAGGCCCGGGCTCCCCGGTGGGTGCGGCATTTGGCTACGGCGCGAAGTTTCCCGCCGCGTATCAAAAGGCTCTCTACCTCTGCGACTGGACGTTCGGCACGATGTATGCGATTCACCTGGAACCGGCCGGTGCAACATACAAGGCGACGAAGGAGGAGTTTGTCTCGCGAACGCCGCTACCACTCACCGACATGACGATCGGCAAGGATGGCGCGATGTACTTTACGACCGGCGGGAGAGGGGCGCAAAGCGAACTCTACCGCATCAGCTATACGGGCGATGAGCCGACGACCGCAGCGACCGCCACGCACACCGCCGGTGCCGATCAACGCAAGTTGCGTCGCGATCTTGAAGCTTTTCATCGGCCAACCGTCGACCCGACAGCGGCGATCGATCTCGCGATTCGTCAACTTTCCAGCACCGACCGCTTTCTTCGCTATGCGGCCCGAGTAGCCCTTGAACACCAGCCGATCCACCTTTGGCAAGAAAAATCGCTCTCGCAGCAGAGCCCGCATGCAGTGATCGCAGCGGCGATCGGGGTTGCCCATCAGGCTGAGCCAACAGCACAGTTGGCGGTGCTGGAGGCACTCGACCGCATTGATCCCACATCGCTCGACACCGCCACGCATATCGACCTCGTCCGCGCCTACGAACTGGCGATGATCCGCCTCGGCGAACCACCGGCCGACGCAAAAATGCGGATTGCCTCAAAGTTTGCTCCACTTTTTCCATCCGGCATATTTGACCTCGATCGCGAACTCTCCAGCCTGCTCGTGGCGGTGCGTGCGCCGGGAATCGTTTCGCAACTCGTTGGCATGCTTCAATCGCCCACGGTGTCGGCGGACTCCACCAACATCACGACCGATCGGGTGGGATTACGGCAACTCATCGCCCGCAATGCTGGTTATGGCAACGATGTGAAGGCATCGCTCGAAAAGCCCGCCGACCTCTTGCAGATTCATTACGCCTACGCGCTTCGCACCGTTACGGAGAAAAACGCGTGGACGACCGACGATCGGAAAGGCTACTACGAATGGTTCGCACGCTCTGCCCAGTGGGCGGGTGGCCATAGCTTCCGAAAGTTTTTGGTGAACATCGAAAACGAAAGCCTCGCCGGCCTCTCCGACAATGACAAACTGGCGTTGGAAGCTCATGGGGCGAGGAAGCCATACATCCCACCGCTACTACCGACACCCAAGGGCCCTGGCAGGGAGTGGAACGTCGACGATATTTTAAAAGCTGCGGAAGCAGGTATGCAAAACGGGAGTCGCAATTTCGAAAATGGCAAGCGGTCATTTGCCGCGGCGAGGTGCATCGTCTGTCACCGCTACGACCAAGACGGCGGTGCCACCGGTCCAGACCTCACGCAAGCAGCCGGTCGGTTTCAGGTCAAGGATCTCATCGAGGCAATCGTGCTGCCGAGCAAGGTGGTCTCGGACCAATACCGCGGGAGCATCGTGCAGACAGCCGACGGCCGCGTGGTGGTTGGGCGGATCGTGAGCGAGTCGCCCGAAAAGATCACCGTTGTAACCGATCCGGAGAACGCAACGCAGTGCGTCGAGATCGCTCGAAGCACCATCGAGGAAATCCTGCCTGCGGCTGAGTCGTTGATGCCCAAAGGCTTGCTCGACCCGCTGAGCGAATCCGAGGTGCTCGACCTATTGGCCTACACGCTGGCTCGCGGCAACCCCAAAGACGCACGGTTTCAGCCATAGCTCGCATGCCGTTGGATCGGTAGACTTGGGGTATGGGAAACGTTCCAGCACACCCGGTGGCAAGCCGAATCCAAGAGGCTGACCCTCTGTCCGACCCCTCCTTGAAGCCTGCGCCGTCGGCGGCCACGCCTGCGCTCAAGCGGCCCACGGATCGCGATACGCAACGCAAAACGGAAGCCAGTACGGTGGCTGTTAAATCGCCACAATCGGGCTTGCGAAACCATGTCGCTGCATCGGCGTTGAGCATGGGCGTTCACATCATCGTTCTGCTCGCGATGGCGTTGGTGGTCAGCGACCCACCCAAGGAGGAAAAGCCTCGGTTTATCGTTTCGACAGCGCCAGAGGTCGCCGAAGAATTTGAGGAGTTTGAGGTTGAAGTTCCGCTGAATCAACCCGAGGCCGCTCAGGATGTCTCCGACGCCGTTGTGATGCCGGATTCGAATGTAGACGTTCAGGTGGTGAGCAATGCCACCGATCTTGATGCGGCGCCGTTATCTGTTGAACTCACCGACTTCAGTTCCGAAACGGCGACATCGAGCGATCTTCTTTCGAGCGTGGGGGCCATTGGCGGCAAGGCCACCGGAATCGGCGGTCGCTCCAATCCCAAGGTGCGACAGCAGTTGGTTTCTACGGGCGGCGGCACTCCGCAGAGCGAGGCCGCGGTCGAAGCGGCGCTCAAATGGTTTATCAACCATCAATTGCCAGACGGCAGCTGGAGCTTTGATCTCACGCGGTGCCCAACCTGCAACGGGCAGTGCACGCATAGCGGAATCATGAAGGGGAACACTGCCGGCCCCACGGCACTGGCAATCCTGCCCTTCCTCGGTCGCGGCTACACGCAACTGGAGGGGCCATACAAAAAGCAACTCGAATACGGCCTCAATGCCCTGGCAACCAAAGTTGTCGCTGGCAAAGGAAACGCCGGCGAGGGCTGTTACGTCCAAGGGCTCACCGGCATCTGTCTCTCCGAAGCCTATGCGATGACGCAAGACAATCGGCTCCAGCTACCCGCTCAATTGGCGATTAATTATGTGATGGCCTCCCAAGATCCGGCTGGTGGGGGTTGGGGCTATAGTTTTCGTGCGCCGGGTGACACGTCGATTTTTGGCTGGAATCTGGTGGCGCTCAAGAGCGGCCATCTGGCGTATCTGGCCGTCGATCCGCTCTCGGTGAAACGCGCCGTTGGCTTTCTGGAATCCGTGCAGTCGGACGAAGGTTCCGGCTATGGCTACCGAGGTCCGGGAAACTCCCCAGCGCTCAGCGCCGTTGGCCTCCTCTCTCGAATGTATCTGGGATGGAAGAAGGATCATCCAGCCTTGGAGCGCGGCCTCGACCGGCTGGCGAAGGCAGGCCCGAACGCCAATCTCTATTACGACTACTACGCCACCCAAGTCTTGCACCACGTGGAAGGCGAGCGGTGGACTGCGTGGAATAACAAGATGCGAGACTCACTGATAAAAGCGCAGTCAACCACTGGGCACGAGGCTGGCAGTTGGTACGAGGGCTTTGGCGAACAGTCTCACGGAGCTCATGGCGGTCGCATCTACTGCACGTCGCTGGCCACGATGATTCTGGAAGTTTACTACCGCCACATGCCAATCTATAGCCAGCAGAGCGTCGACGAAGACTTCAAGGAATGACCGGCCGGCAAACCCTGTGATCGCAACGGCGATCCCGGTCCCCTGCCCTTCCCCATCGGGCAAGGCACGTGCGAGGCGATGGGGTCTGCTCCAGGTCTGCTCCAGGTCTGCTCCAGGTCTGCTCAAGGCCTGCTCAAGGCCCGCACGGAGCCTCACAAAGACGTCGTCCCAAAGGGATATCCCTTTTTTTCTACCTCTTTTTCGTCTTGTGCTCTCTGTGCGACGCGCGGTACTTCCCCTGCTCTAGGCCGACCGGTTTCACTTATTTCCTCTCATATTCCATCGGTGACTTATCGACGTCTCCCGTTCGCTCGTCAAATCTCTGCCTCTGAGTATGCTGCTCACAGCAGTTCTTGGTGTGACTACCTCAATCGCCGCTGCCCATCCGAAGGAACGCGCCGTGAATGTTGTGATGGAGGATCAGTTTCGAAACCGCCGGGAGACTGGCTCGCTGCGCGGCGATGTTGTGGTGTTGGTCTATGCAGAGCGAAAAGGGGGCGAGGCATCGCAAGAACTTGGCAGAAAGCTGCATGTTCACTTCCATCCACAGGCTGCGCAGGTGTCGGCGATGGAATGGGGTCGGCAACCGGTTGCTGGGTTGCCCGATTGGCCGACAGATGTGCGCATCCCAGACGTGCATGCGGTGGCCGTGGCCTGCCTGAGTGAAATTCCGCGGCCACTGCATCCGGTGGCTAGGGCGCAGTTTCGGAAAGACTCACCACACGTGCCTGTGTGGCTCGACTTTACAAGCACGATGAAGCAGACATTTGGGATCGTTCCAGGCACACC